>JBKPBQ010000437.1:0-9712 GCA_046726955.1 Acidobacteriota bacterium | reverse complement strand
GCGGGGTTCTTGAGGATGAAGTTCGCGACGCAGGAGCTAGGGGACCGGAAGCGTGATAAGGGGGGAGACCGGAAATGAGGCCGGGACTGGTCGGCATCGCAGTCGCGGCGGTCACCATCCCCGCGACTGCGATGTGTGATGAGCCGAAGCCCTTCGTGCGGGCCGGCCTCGGCCCGAAGACCGTGACCGTGGGTCAGCCCGTGACGCTGACGGTGGACGTGTTCGTGCCCACGTGGTTCACGAGCGCTCCGAAGTTTGCGCCCATCGAGGTGAAGGACGCGATCGTGGTGTTCCTCGAGCAGGGAGGCGAGAACCTGACGGAGAGCGTGGGCGGGCAGAACTACGCCGGCCAGCGCCGGCAGTACGTCATCTATCCGCAGCGCGCGGGAGACTACGAGGTGCCCGCCTTCGAGGTCAAGGTCCGCTACGCGATCGACGCCAAGCCCTCGTCGCGCACGGGCGTTCCCGGCCGGGGAGGACGGTTCAGCGCCACGATTCCCGCCGCGGCCGCCGGGCTCGACTACTTCCTCGCCACGCCGTCGTTCAAGATGGCGGAGACGACCGACCGGCCCCTGGACGGGCTGAAGGTCGGCGAATCCTTCACCCGCACCGTCACGACGACGGCGAGCGACGCGTTCGCGATCATGCTTCCCCCGCTGCGCTTCGAGCCGGTGGACGGCGCCTCCGTGTATCCCGCGACGCCCGCCCTCTCGGATTCCGGAGGCGAGCGGGACGTCCAGCGCGTGGCCAAGAGGGTGGAGTCGGCGACCTACGTGCTGCGCCAGGAAGGCGACCTGCAGCTTCCCGAGATCCAGGTCGCGTGGTGGGACACCTTCGCGCGGCAGCTGCGCCGGGAGACGCTGCCGGCCCAGACGGTCCACGTCGCGGCCAACCCGGCGCTCACTTCCGAGATCCCGCTGCCCCCCGACGCCGAAGCGGCCCCGCCCCCTGGTGGGACGCACGCCCTTGCCGCCGGCTTGCGCCGGTACGGTCCTTTCGTCCTGGCCGCCGCCGTCGCGGTGGCGCTGCTCCTGCGCTTCCTCCGCCCGCGGATGGAGGCGCTTCGCGCGCGGCGGGCGGCCCGTCTGAAGGAGCGCGAAGAATCCGAGGCCGCGGCCCTGGAGCGGCTCGAGCAGGCGGCCCGCACCGGGCGGACGAGCGAGCTGCTGGCGGCGACCTACCGCTGGCTCGACCGTCGCGCCGACGGGGCGGCGACGCGCCTCGACGTCCTCGCCGCGCGCAGCGGCGATCCGACGTTCGCCGCGCTCGCCGACGACGTCGTGAGGTCCGCGCTCGCCGGCGGGGAATCGATCTCCCCGGGAGCGGCCCAGCGCTTCGTGCGCGGGCTCGAGGCCGCCGCGCGCCGCGAAACCCGGCGTCCTCCCCCAGCCGGGGCTCTCGGCCCGCTGAATCCCCGTCACCCCTGACGGAAGCCGCCTCGCCGCTGCGCGGCTTCCCGCCGGCTCGCTCTCCCCAGCGCACCGGCGTATAGTTCCGGTCCAAGGCATGCTCTACGAGTAAGATGGCGAGACGTGGGGCGCGTCACTCCCTCTTGTGTTCGCCGCGAGTAGGCTGCCTCCCATGCACGGAGCCGCCGACTGACATGCGAAAGACAAACCTCCTGGCCTTCGTCGCCGCCGTCGTCGCCGCCGCCTGCTCCACTACGGAGAAGCAGCCGGACGTCGCCGGGCTCGTGGCCGACCTCCAGAGCAGCGACCCGCAGAAGAGCGGACACGCCAACCTTGAGCTCATCCGCATCGGCGAGCCCGCCGTGCCGGCCCTCATCGACATGCTGAAGGGGAGCGATCCCCGGCTGCGCGGCCTCGCGGCCTCGACACTCTGGGGGATGGGAGGCAAGGGACGGGCGGCGGCGCCGGTCCTCGGCGAGGCCCTCTCCGACCCCGATCCCGGCCTGCGGACCTCCGCCGCCATGGCCCTCGAGAACATGGGTCCCCAGGCGAAAGAAGCGATTCCTGCGCTCGTGAAGGCGCTGTCGGATTCCGACAACCGCGTCCGCCAGGCTTCGGTGAAGGCGTTGGGAGCGATCGGCCCCGCGGCCACTCCCGCCATCCCCGTGCTCACCCGCGCGCTCAAGAAGGGCTCGTGGCCGGAGGCGGAGGAGGCGATCCTCAAGATCCGCGGCCGGCCCTACGATTCCGCCACGGACCAATGAGCTTCGCCGGACGGCTCGAGGACAACGAGCTGCCCGAGCTGCTCCACTACATCTCGCTCAACAAGAAGACGGGGAAGCTCAGCCTCACCCGGAGGGACGCGCACGGGGTGATCGTGGTGCGGCTGGGCCGCATCCTCTACGCGGCGTCGAGCTCGGTGCGCGAGACCTTCGGCAACATCCTCGTCTGCCACGGTCTCATCACCGAGGCCGTGCTCGCGGAGGCGCTCGACAAGCAGCACGCGGAGCCGGAGCCTCGCAAGCTCGGGCAGATCCTCATCGAGATGGAGAAGCTGACCGAGAAGGACCTGACGGAGGTGCTGCGGCAGCAGACGGGTCTCGTCGTGCTCGAGCTCTGCCGCTGGCGTGCCGGCTATTTCAAGTTCGAGCCCGTGTCCATCGCCGCGGAAGGCGAGATCGGTGTCGACGCCGAGGACTTCGTGGTGGCGGGAGGCGTGAACACGGAGGAGGTCCTCGTGCAGGCCCTCACCAAGCTCGACGAGGACGACTCGGCGGCCGCGGCGGCCTCGGAGGGAGCGGCCGCCGCGCCCGCCCCTCCGCCGGAGCCCGAGCGCCTAAAGGAGATCGCGAAGGAGAGCCACTCGCCCGCGCTCCGCGGCGAGATCACGCTCAACCTCATGAGGAGCGCGGCCCGGCTCGTGACCCGCGGCCTCCTCCTGGTGGTACGGGGCGACGAGGTGCAGGGGACGGTGAACTTCGGCCTCACCGAGGACGACCGGGAGACTCCCGTCCGGAGCATCCGCGTGCCCCTCGGCGAGCCCTCGGTCTTCTCCGACGTCATCGATCGTCGCGAGACCTACCGCGGGCCGCTCCTCGACGTCCCCGAGAACCGCCGGTTCGTGCAGATGATTGGCGGCTCGAACCCCCGCGAGGTCGTGGTGGTGCCCATGCTCGTGCGCGAGAGCGTGGAGCTCATCTTCTACGGTGACAACCTGTCGGACGGCAAGCCCATCGGCCCCACCGAGGAGCTGGAGCTGGCCATGACCGAGGCGAGCCTGGCCATGGAGCGCGAGGCCCTCGAGCAGCGCGTCCGCGACTTCGAGAAGATGCGCGCGCGGCTCGCGGAGACGGCGAAGAACCCCGCGCCGGCCGGCTAGAGTCTCGTACAGTCGCGCGCTACCGCGAGGCGCGCGCGCCTTCAACCACACGACTTCCGGTAGGTAACCCTAGTTGGTAACCCTAGTAGGTAACCCTAGAGCATCTCTACGGGCTTCGGACGGCTGAAGTAGAAGCCCTGGGCGTGCGTGAAGCCGATCTGCGCGCACACCTCGGCCTCCTCGCGCGTCTCGATGCCCTCCGCCACCGTCTTGACGAGCAGGTCGCGGGCCATCCCCGTGAGCGAGGTCAGCAGGCGGCGGCGCGACGCGGGAGCGTGGTCGATGCCGTCCACGAAGCGGCGGTCGAACTTCAGGTAGTGCGGCGGGGCGTCGCCGAGCTCGAGCAGGCGCGCCTGGCCGGCGCCGAAGTCGTCGTAGGCGAGGCTGATGTTGCTCTCGGAGAGGAGCTGGCGCAGCTCGGCGATCGCCACGGGGCCGGTCAGCAGGCTCTCGTGGATCTCCAGCGCGAGGTCGAGGTGCGGGGCGAGCGCGCGCAGCTCTTCGAGCGATGGGACGAGCCCGGGCACCGCCATCTCCGCGGGGTGCGTGTTCAGGAAGAGCGTCGGCAGCTCGGTGCGGTCGCGCAGCAGCTCGACCGCCTTGCGGCGGAAGAGGCGGCTCAGCTCGGCGGCGATTCCCGGGCCCAGGCTCTCCGCGATCTTGAAGAGGTCGAGCGGGTTCGGCGGGAGGTTCGGGTGGCAGCCGCGCCCGAGCGCCTCGTAGGCCGCGACCTGGCCGTCGGGCAGCCGCACGATGGGCTGCAAGTGAACGGTCACGCGGCTCTCCCGCAGCAGCTCCTTGAGCTCGCGCGTGCCCTCCACGAACTGCTGGGGGAGGAGCTTGGGGTCGATGGAGAGCGTCGAGTCCGGAGCGAGCGCCTGCGTCGAGTCGGGGCCGAGCGGCTTCGGCTCGTCGCGGGCGATCCGGTACTCCGCCTTGGCGAAGTGCAGCACGTCGCCTTCGCGGAGCGGGGCTTCGCGCACCGGCTGGCCGTTCACGAAGGTCCCGTTCGTGCTCTGGACGTCGCGCACGAAGAGAGCGCCGCCCGAAGCGAAGATCTCCGCGTGGATCTTGCTGATCGACGTCGTCGAGAGGACGAGCTCCAGGTCCGGCCGCCGTCCGATACGGAAGGGAAGTGTGTGGATGGAAAGCCGCTGCATGCGGCCGCCGTGGAGGCTCTCGAGCCGCCAGCGCGCCGGCGCCGCAGGCTCGACCGTGTCCGTGGTCGCCGTCGCCGGGCGTCCGCGATGGCTCGCCTGGAACTTCTCGATCTCGTCGTTCTCGAAGGTGATCGTCGGGCCCAGATCCTCAGCGGGCTCGGCCGCGGGAGCGACTCCCTCCTGGCGACGGGAGGTCATGACCCTCCCTGCGGTTGCAACGAGCGCGAATCGCGGGCGCAAGTAGTCACGTGCCGGTGAAATAGCAAAAGCCGGACCCGGGCCGTCGATCCGGTCAAACGCTTTCGTTTGTTCATGTTGGGCGTCCTCTCGTTCCGGCCGGGAATCGGCCATGCCCTCGCCCGCCGCATGCTTTCGGACACTTCGGGAACAAAAGATTCCCAGCCTGGAATGGGTAGAAGAGTAGCGCGCTTCCATTCATCGAGCAGGCCGCGGCTCGCGCTCAAGCGCGGAGGTGATCGGCCTGCCAGACACGGATCCGCTGCTTGATCGCCCGCGGCGTGAGCTTCTCCGCAACGGCCTGGCGAACGAGGTCGGGCAACTCGTCGTCTCCCGCGAAGCGCAGCGCGATGAGCTGCCGGACGCGCAGCTCGCCGATCCGGCCTCGCAGGTCCTCGGGAAGGACCTCGCGCAGCCGATGCCGCATCTCCAGCCGGATGACGCGGTTCTGTACGGTGAGGGCGAACGCCCGCACGTAGAAGACGAGTGCGAGGAGGGCCACGCCCAGGAGGAGCGCCACGAGACCGTCGATCCCCGGGGAGCGCCACAGACGGACGAGCGCCCAGACGACGTTCAACGTGAACACCCCGATGACGCCGTAATGGAAGCCGGGAACGATGCGAATGTGGTTGGCGTAGGACTGCGACCGGTCGCTCACGGGCCACCTCTCGTTTGCCACAGCGGACCCTACGCTCCCGGGCCTCGGTCCGTCAACCGCTTGTGCCTTCAGGGCCTTGACAAGTCTCGTCTCTTGTATAAACTTGGGGGGTTGCTCTGGCGGGATGTGCGGCCACCGGGGTCGCGGCACCCGCGCTCAACGCCACAACGGAGGATGTCCTGCCTACGGTGAGCCAGCTCGTTCGGGTGGGTCGGTCGAAGCTTCGGTCGAAGACCGACAGCCCGGCTCTTCAAGGTTCTCCCCAGAAGCGGGGAGTGTGCGTGCGCGTCTTCACCTCGACGCCCAAGAAGCCGAACTCGGCGCTCCGCAAGGTCGCCCGCGTCCGGCTCACGAACGGCATCGAGGTCACCGCGTACATCCCGGGGGTGGGCCACAACCTCCAGGAGCACTCGATCGTGCTCATCCGCGGAGGCCGCGTGAAGGACCTCCCGGGAGTGCGGTACCACATCATCCGGGGGACGCTCGACGCGGTGGGTGTCCAGGGGCGCAAGCGCAGCCGGAGCAAGTACGGAGCGAAGCGGCCCAAGGCGTAGGGCTCTTCAATAAGGTTGCCGGGCCCGCGAGGGGCCGGCGGAGGTTTCGAGAACTCAGTTCCAGCGGGATCGCTGGAAAGACACGGTCGGGGAGATCGGGGCTTCGGTGGGTGCCGGGGGCCAGGATCCTCGAGGCGGGGCGGTCGTCAGGCCTCAGACGACGCCGGCGGGTCCGGGCGCAACGGAGACCCGAGGCGCCGTCTGTTGCTTTTTCGGGAGTGAGAGGGAGAACCGGATGCCACGTCGTGGACTCGTCGCGCGGAGAGAGGTCCTGGCCGACCCGCTCTACCAGAGCGCGCTCGTCACCAAGTTCATCAACTGCATGATGTACGGCGGGAAGCGTTCCGTCTCGCAGCAGATCATGTACGGCGTGATGAACGTGGTACAGCAGAAGACCCAGGAGGACCCGCTCAAGGTCTTCAAGAAGGCGGTCGACAACGTGAAGCCGTCGCTCGAGGTCAAGAGCCGCCGCGTGGGCGGGTCGAACTACCAGGTACCGGTGGAGGTCAACCCCGCCCGGCGGACCTCGCTCGCGCTGCGCTGGATCATCAGCTTCGCCCGCAAGCGGCCGGAGCGCACGATGGTCGCCAAGCTCTCGAGCGAGATCCTCGACGCGGCCAACCTCCGGGGCGGCGCGTTCAAGAAGAAGGAAGACACGCACAAGATGGCGGAAGCCAACAAGGCTTTCGCCCACTATCGCTGGTAGGCCGAGGACTCAAACGTGCCCAGGACGACGCCACTCGAGCGGACCCGGAACATCGGGATCGCCGCGCACATCGACGCCGGCAAGACGACGACGACCGAGCGCATCCTCTATTACACCGGGGTGAACTACAAGCTGGGCGAGGTCCACGAAGGGACCGCGACCATGGACTGGATGGAGCAGGAGCAGGAGCGCGGGATCACGATCACCTCCGCGGCCACCACCTGCTTCTGGAAGGACCACCGGATCAACATCATCGACACCCCGGGCCACGTGGACTTCACGGCCGAGGTGGAGCGCTCGCTCCGCGTCCTCGACGGCGCCGTAGCGGTCTTCGACGCCGTGGCGGGCGTGCAGCCCCAGTCGGAGACGGTGTGGCGCCAGGCCGACAAGTACCGGGTCCCTCGCATCGCCTTCATGAACAAGATGGACCGGGTGGGCGCGGACTTCCTGCACTCCGTGCAGACGATGCACGACCGGCTGAACGCCAAGTCGGCGGTGCCGATCCAGCTTCCGCTGGGCCAGGAAGACAAGCACGTGGGGATCATCGATCTCGTCGAGATGAAGGCCGTCCGCTACCTCAACGAGGAGCTCGGGGCCAAATTCGATGTCATCGACATCCCGGCCGACCTGCTGGACGACGCCAAGCACCACCGCGAGGAGATGATCCACCGGGTCGCGGAGGCGGCCTCCGAAGCTGGCGACGACCACCTGATGGAGAAGTACGTGGCGGGCGAAGCCCCCACGACTGCCGAGATCAAGGCCGCCATTCGCAAGGCTACGATCGCGATGAAGCTCTTCCCCGTCATCTGCGGATCGGCCTTCAAGAACAAGGGCGTCCAGCCCATGCTCGACGCGGTCGTGGACTACCTGCCCTCGCCGCTCGACGTGCCGACGCTCATGGCCAACGACCCCAAGACGGGTGAGCTCGTCCCGCGTCCGCCCAAGGACGACGCCCCGTTCAGCGCGCTCGTCTTCAAGATCATGACCGATCCCTTCGTGGGCCAGCTCGCGTTCATCCGCGTCTACTCCGGCTTCATGAAGACGGGCGACGGCGTCCTCAACAGCACGAAGGGCCAGCGCGAGCGGATCGGCCGCCTCCTCAAGATGCACGCAAACAAGCGCGAGGAGATCAAGGAAGTCTACGCCGGCGACATCGCGGCCGCGGTGGGCCTCAAGAACGTCACCACCGGCGACACGATCTGCAACCCCGACCACCCGGTAGTCCTGGAGTCGATCCAGTTCCCGGCACCCGTCATCTCCCTCGCCGTCGAGCCGAAGACGAAGGGCGACCAGGAGAAGCTGGGCACCGGCCTCGCCAAGCTCATGCAGGAGGACCCGACCTTCAAGGTCGAGACCGACAAGGACACCGGCCAGACCAAGATCTCCGGGATGGGCGAGTTGCACCTCGAGATCCTGGTGGACCGCCTGAAGCGCGAGTTCTCCGTGGAAGCGAACGTGGGCAAGCCCCAGGTCGCCTACAAGGAGACGATCCGGAAGGAAGCGAAGGGCGACGGCCGGTACATCAAGCAGACGGGGGGCCGCGGGCAGTACGGGCACGCGAAAATCGAGATCGGCCCCGCTCCCGGCGAGGGCTTCGTCTTCGAGAACGACATCACGGGCGGCACCATCCCCAAGGAGTTCATCAAGCCCATCGAGACCGGCATCAAGGAGGCCCTCGAGAGGGGCATCCTCGCCGGCTACCCGATGGTGGACGTGAAGGTCCGCCTCTACGACGGCAGCTTCCACGACGTGGACAGCTCGGAAATGGCCTTCAAGATCGCGGGCTCCATGGCCTTCCAGGAGGCCGCGAAGAAGGCCCATCCCGTGCTGCTCGAGCCGATCATGAAGGTGGAGGTGGTGACCCCCGACGACTACACGGGCGCGGTCACGGGCGACCTCTCCGCGCGGCGCGGGCACCTCGAGGGGCAGATCTCGCGGGGAGGGACGCAGATCATCACCGCGCTCGTCCCCCTCTCGAACATGTTCGGATACTCCACCGACCTGCGGTCGCGCACGCAGGGCCGGGCGACCTACACGATGCACTTCGAGAAGTACGCCGAGGCCCCCCGCAACGTGAGCGAGGAAGTGGTGGCCAAGGTCATGGGCAAGGCGGCCAAGGCATAGGTATGGAGGCGAGCAACGGGCGGCGAGCGAAGCGGGATTCACTCCCGCGTAGCGAGCTCGGGGTCTGGGGGGCGCGACCACAGCGCCTCCCAGCTAAGAGGTAAGAGATGGCCAAGGAGAAGTTCGACCGGACGAAGCCGCACGTGAACATCGGGACGATTGGTCACGTGGACCACGGGAAGACGTCGCTGACGGCGGCGATCACGAAGGTCCTGGCCGCGTCGAACCCGAAGGTTCAGTTCAAGGCCTACGACCAGATCGACAACGCGCCTGAGGAGCGGGAGCGCGGGGTGACGATCAACGCGTCGCACGTGGAGTACGAGACGGCGAACCGGCACTACGCGCACGTGGACTGCCCGGGCCACGCGGACTACATCAAGAACATGATCACGGGAGCGGCCCAGATGGACGGGTCGATCCTGGTGGTGTCGGCGGCGGACGGGCCGATGCCGCAGACGCGGGAGCACATCCTCCTGGCGCGGCAGGTGGGAGTGCCGTCGATCGTGGTCTTCCTGAACAAGGTGGACATGGTGGACGACCCGGAGCTTCTGGACCTGGTGGAGCTCGAGGTTCGTGAGCTCCTGAAGACCTACAAGTTCCCCGGCGACGAGATCCCGGTCGTCCGCGGATCGGCTCTGAAGGCTCTGGAGGGGACGGGGAAGGACGACTCTGCGAAGCCGATTCTGGAGCTGATGGAGAAGGTGGACAGCTACGTACCGCTTCCGAAGCGCGATATCGAGAAGCCGTTCCTGATGCCGATCGAGGACATCTTCACGATCTCGGGGCGCGGGACGGTGGCGACGGGCCGAGTGGAGCGCGGGAAGGTGAAGGTCGGCGAGGAAGTGGACATGGTGGGGCTGCGTCCGGAGATCCCGAAGAAGGTGGTCACGGGCGTGGAGATGTTCAAGAAGCTGCTGGACGAGGGTGTGGCGGGAGACAACATCGGGGTTCTGCTGCGGGGTACGGAGCGGAACGAGATCGAGCG
>JBKPBQ010000436.1:0-5744 GCA_046726955.1 Acidobacteriota bacterium | reverse complement strand
GGTGCATCTTGATGTTGTCCCAGAGGAGGTCCTTCTCGAGCTGGTACTCGGCGGTCGCCCACAGCTTGAGCTTGCCCGCCTCTTCCTTCACGTCCGCGTTCTTCACGTTCAGCTTCTGTCCGAGGTCCAGGAGATCGTTGTACTTGTCCTTGAGAGCCATGACGGCCTCCTTCGGCGATTCGTCAGCTCATCGCGCCACCGGTGGAGGCTCGAGAGAGTGCAACCCGCGCCTTCACGACGAGCGCGGATCATACACACGCTTGCGAGGCCCGGGCAAGAAACGAATGCGCGCTATGATGCCGGGATGACGCGCCCCAATCTCTTCGGCCTGGACCGTTCCGGACTGGAGAAGGTCGTGGTGTCGCTGGGCGAGCCGCCGTATCGGACGCGGCAGCTCTACTCGTGGCTGTACCGCAAGCGTGCCCGCTCCTTCGCGGAGATGACGGACCTCGGCAAGGAGCTGCGGCGACGCCTCGAAGCGGAGGACGAGATCCGCTGGCCGGAAGTGGCCGAGCAGACGCTCTCCTACGACGGGACGCGGAAGTACCTCTTCCGCCTGGAAGCGGCGGCCGGTGAGCGGACGGGACGGGCGACCGTGGAGAGCGTCTACATCCCGGAGGAGCGGCGCCGCACGATCTGCATCTCGACGCAGGCCGGCTGCCCGCTCGCGTGCGCGTTCTGCCTGACCGGCATCGCGGGCTACAAGCGCAACCTGAAGCCGTGGGAGATCCTCGGCCAGGTGGCGACGGTGATGGAGGACGCCCCGCCCCGCGAGATGCCCTGGAACATCGTGGTGATGGGAATGGGAGAGCCGCTCCTCAACTACGAGTCCACCGTGTCCGCGCTGCGCGTGCTCATGGATCCGGAGGGCTTCGCGGTCGCCCCCAAGAAGCTCACGCTCTCGACCGTGGGCATCCTCCCCGCCCTCGAGAAGCTGATGCAGGAGCCGGTGCGGCCCAACCTCGCGATCAGCCTCCACGCTCCCAACGCGGCGCTGCGGCGCGCGCTCATGCCGATCGAGGAGAAGTACCCGCTCGCGGACGTGATCGAAGCGGCGAGCCGCTACCCGATCCCGAAGGGCGGCCTCGTCACGTACGAGTACGTGCTGCTCCGCGGCGTCAACGACAGCCCCGCGCAGGCCCGCGAGCTCGTCCGGCTGCTCAAGGGACGCCGGGTCAAGGTCAACCTCATCCCGCTGAACCCGGCCCCCGAGATCCCGTTCCGCGCGCCCTCGCCCGAATCGGTGGACGCGTTCGCCAAGGTCCTCGCCAACGCCCACGTGACCGTTTCCGTCCGGCGTCCGCGCGGACAGGACATCCTCGCCGCGTGCGGCCAGCTCCACCTGAAGCGCGAGACGTCCGCGCACCTCCCCGCCGCGCCCTGACGCCCCGCTCGGAGCTCACGGGCGAGCGCTTCGCGGCCGCCCTCGTCGCGGTCGTCCTGCTCCTCGCCGCGCTCGTCTTCACCGGCCTGGGCGACGCGCCGCTCGAGCGGGCCGAGATCTACTTCCTCGACGCCGCGCGGGCGATGACCGAGAGCGGCGACTGGCTCGTGCCCCGCTACCGGGGCGAGCCCTTCTTCGACAAGCCCGCGCTGACCTACTGGCTGATGGCGCTCGCCCAGCTCTGGCTGGGCACGACGCCGGCGGCGGCGCGCGTGGTCGCGGCGGCGAGCTCCGTCCTCGTGCTCCTGGCCACGGTCTGGCTGGGCACGCTCCTCTTCGACCGCCGCACGGCGCTCGCGGGTGGAGTCGTCCTCTCGACGACCGTCGCCTTCGTGACGTTCGGCCACGTCGCGATGTCGGACATGCTGCTCGCGTTCTGGTCGACACTCTCCGTCGCGCTCGCCGCGCGCGCCCTCATCGCCCCCGCGCCCGCGTGGGTCGTGCCCGCTCTGGGCGCGGCGCTCGGCCTGGGGTTCCTGACCAAGGGGCCGATCGCGCTCCTCATTCCCGGGATCGCCATCGCCCTCCTCGTCGCCCACCGCCGCCGCGAGCTTCCGCGCATCGGTGTGGTCCCCGCGCTCCTCGCCGTCGTCTTCTTCGCGATCTTCGGGCTGGGCTGGTTCGCCCTCGTCTACGCGAGGCTCGGGCGAGAGCCGCTCGTGTACTTCTTCCTGCGCGAGAACCTGGAGCGGTTCGCGGGCGAGGCCTACGACGTCGGCCGTCCGTTCTGGTTCTACGTCCCCGCCTACTTCGCGGAGGGCGTGCCCTGGTCTCTCTTCCTTCCCCTCGCCGTCGTGCGCGGGCGCGCGGACGCCGACGACGCTCGGCGGGCGAGGATGAGGCTCCTCACCGCCTGGATCGTCCTCGCCCTCGTGCCCCTGAGCCTGTCTCGCGGAAAGATCGACTACTACCTGCTGCCGCTCTATCCCGCGGCCTCGCTCCTCGTCGCCCGCTTCTTCACCCTCGAGTCCTGGCGCACGCTCGATCGGGCCTGGACGCGGGTCGTTCTCGTCCTCGCCGCGGGCTCGCTCGTCGTGCTCACGCGCGCGCTCGTCGCGTTCCCGGCGGACTGGCTGCCGCCGGCGTGGGCGCAGCGTCTGCTCGTCGCGGTCGCCGCGGCGGCGGGTCTCGCCTGCCTCCTCGCCGCGCTTCGGCCGACGCCTCGGCTGGCCCTCGGAGCGCTCGCGGGCACGGTGGCCGGCGTCTCGTTCGTCCTCGCGGCCACGTTCCTGCCCGCGTTCTGGACCGCCCAGCCCAACCGCGCCATCGCGGCCGACGTCCGCCGCGAGCAGCTCTGGCGTCCCGACGCCACGGTCGCGCTCTGCCTGGATCCCTCGCGCGCGCAGCGGGACATTTTGTTCCACGCGCGGGTGGCCGTGGACGAGCGGTGCGACCTCTGGCCCCTGGCCGCGTCCCGCTTGCCGTATCTGCTGCTCATCCGTCCCGAGGAGCGGCGCTCGTTCAGCGTCGTGCCCGGCTTCCGCGAGATCGCCCGCTACCCGCTCCTCCCCGCGACCGCGCTCACCCTCGGCGGGCTACGGGAGCCGCCGCGCCCGTCCGAGGTCGTGCTCGCCGCCAACTACGGCACGGCCGACCCTGAGGCCCAGGCCCGCGCCCGGCGTCTCTACAAGAAGACGCTCTACCTCGAGCGGTATCACCCGGAGCTCGCGGCTCCGGAGGAGGCGGAGAAGGCTCTACGCCGCGACCGCCGCTAAGACGGTCGAGCGACTACTCGTCGTCGTCGCCGAAGAAGAACTGGTCGGCGCAGCGCTTGGTGCAGAAGATCCGGCCGTAGCTGCGGATGGCGCAGTTGTCGCACACGAGCTTGAAGCAGATCGGGCACTTGTGGAGGGTCGTCTCCTGGTCGTCCTTCTGGCAGGTGAGACAGTTCAAGGCCCGGGCCCCGCGGCAGTGTAGCACGCGAGAAAGCGCGGGATTTCGTGTAAGCTTGAGTTGGAAGGCGCCCGGTTTCTCCCCAAATCTGGCGGTGTAGCTCAGTTGGTTAGAGCACGCGGCTCATATCCGCGGCGTCCGGGGTTCGAATCCCTGCACCGCCACCAACTCCAGTGGAGGCCGGCTCGGTGAAGATCGATCCCCTCGTCGCGGCCGTGGACCGGGCCCTCGTGGCCCAGGGGCGACGTGCGCCTCTGCGCCGCCTCGTGGTCGCGCTCTCCGGCGGAGCCGACTCCGTCGCCTTGCTCCACGCGCTCGTCGCCCTCCGGGCGCGGCGCTCCCTCGATCTCGTGGCCGCGCACCTCGACCACGGCCTGCGGAGGGAATCCGCGGAGGACGCACGTTTCTGTGAGGACCTCTGCACGAGGCTGGGCGTGACCCTCCGCATCGACCGAGCCGACGTCCGCGCTCGCGCCGAGCGCGAGCACCGGGGACTCGAGGACGCCGCCCGCCGCGAGCGCTACATCTTCCTGCGCCGCGTCCTCCGCGAGGACCACGCGGACGCGATCGCGACGGCCCACACGCGCGACGACCAGGCCGAGACGCTCGTCCTGCGTCTCGTCCGCGGGTCCGGGCGCGTGGGCCTGGGGGCAATGCGAGCCCGGGCTCGCGGAATCGTGCGGCCCCTGCTCACGGTGTCCCGTGAGAAGGTCCTGGGCTATCTCCAACAGCACGGCCAGGCGTGGCGCGAAGACCCCACGAACGCCGACCCGCGGCACCTCCGCAACCGCGTCCGCCACGAGCTCCTGCCCTACCTGGAGAGCCGGTTCAATCCGCGGATCAAGGAGACGCTGGCCCGCTCCGCGGGGGTCCTCGGCGACGAGGCGCGCTGGCTCGAGCGCCGGGCGCGTCGGCTCCTGGCCCGGGCCAGCCGGCTCGACGGCGACGGGATCGTCCTCTTCCGGCACGTCCTCGCCCAGGCCCCGCCCCCCCTCGCCCGGCTCGCCCTCCGCGCAGCCCTCGAGGCCTCGGGCGGCCGGCGCGGCGTCGGCGCCGGCCATCTGGAGCGTCTCCTCGCGCTGGCGAGGTCCCCCCGGGCGTCCGGCCGGGCGCTCGCTCTTCCCGGCGGCCGCGTCGCCCACGTCCGGTTCGACGAGATCCGAGTGGCCCGGCGCACAAAGGCGACCCGGCCCTTTGTCTATGCTCTGCCCGTGCCGGGACGGGTGGATCTGCCCGCGGGACTGGCCCTGGAGACGTCGCCCGGCGCCTCCGGATTCGGGGATGGCCTGCGGGTCGCGGTCCCCGCGGGCGCCGACCTCGTCGTGCGCACCCGCCGCCCCGGCGACCGCGTCGTCTGGCACGGGCGCGAGGTCAGCCTCAAGCGCATGCTGCTGGACCGGCGCATCCCGGCCGACGAGCGCAACGCGCTCCCGGTGCTCGCCGCCGGCCGGCGGATCCTGTGGTTTCCGGGAGCCGAGCTCGAAGCTCGCGCGGACGACCGCTGGATCGGCCTGCGGCTCGTCACGACGCTACAACCTGCGGGGACGACACCATGAAGAAGCCGACGCCCGAACTCCTGTTCACCGAGGAGCAGATCGCAACCCGGCTCGCGGAGCTGGGGGCGGAGATCGGCCGGTTCTACGGCGACCGCGAGATCGCCGTGGTCGGATTGATGACGAGCTGTCTCATCTTCCTGGCCGACCTCGTGCGCAAGATCCCGCTCGAGCTCACCGTGCACATGGTGCGGGCGCGCTCCAAGGCGGAGGAGGCGGCAGGGCCTTCCGCACGCGGTCCCCTGGAGATCCTCTACACCTCGAACGTGCCCTACGCCGGACGGGACATCCTGCTCCTCGACGACGTGATCGACACCGGGATCACGCTGAGCTTCATCCTCGACCACATCCGGGACAAAGGCCCGCGGACGGTGCGGGTCTGCGCGCTCGTGGACAAGCCGGGCGCGCGCAAGATCGACGTCAAGCCCGACTGGGCGGCCTTCACCCTCCCCGAGCCGATGTCCGACCGCTACCTCGTGGGCTACGGGCTCGACCACGCCGAGAGCTATCGGGGGCTCCCGTATATCGGGACGATCCCCCGGCCACTTCCTGCCCCGGAGGGGCGTACAATAGATATTTCCCGTGGGGGCGCGGGAGAGGGGACCTAAGCTTCAACCCCGCTGGACGTCGGAGGCAACGGAATCGTGAACGCCACCTTCAAGACCGTAATGTTGTGGATGTCCCTGCTGGTCGTCATCTTCCTGGCCTGGCACTTCGCCCAGATCCAGAAGCGCGAGCAGCCGCTCAAGTTCAGCGAGTTCATGTCGCAGGTGGAGGCGGGCCAGATCCGCGAGGTCACCATCACCGGCAACGAGATCAAGGGCCGCATGGGGAGCGGCGAGCAGTTCAAGAGC
>JBKPBQ010000435.1:0-6559 GCA_046726955.1 Acidobacteriota bacterium | reverse complement strand
AATTCCGGAGGCGGATGAGCCGGAAGAGCTGCTGCACGACCGGGCGGGCGAGGGCCGCCTCGATCTCTCCCGCCGTGTAGTAGTGCCGGTTGATGTCGCGCCCGACGCCGGTGCGGGCGAGGAGCTCCATGTCGTTCCTCCCCGCGAGGAGGCCGACGTAGTAGACCTGCGGCACGCCGGGGGCGAAGAGCTGCAGCGCCCGCGCGATGAGGTAGTCGCGATCGTCCGCGCCGAGCGCGTCGTAGTACGTGCAGTTCACTCCGTGCACGTCCACGTTGCTCGCGGCCGCGCCCGAGGCCTTCAGGCTCTCGCCGCGGCTCCGCCGGTGGATCTCCTCGGCGATCCCGCGGATCGCGTCCTCGGGAAGCAGGCCGGGACGGCCTGCCGCCTCGTCCCCGCCCGCGTCGTGCACGCCGATGCCGTCGTGCGTGTCGAGGACGGTGATCGCGTTGCGCGGGCTGATCCGCAGCCACGCTCGGAGTGGACGCGCGTCCGCGCGGTAGAGGGCGTGGAGCACGAGCGGGGGCAGGGCGAAGTCGTACACCCGGTCCACCCGGCGGGCGACCTCGATCTGCTTCTCGTAGTGCGAGTGGTTCTCGACGAGGACCTCGATGCCGAGCCCGCGCGCCCGCGCCGTCAGCCCGGCGATGAAATCGAAGGTCTCGGGGATGTTGAACGAGCTCGTCCCCGCCCGTTTGACCGCGAACCCGGCGGCGTCGAGGCGCACCATCGAGACGCCCGCTCGCGCGAAGGTCTCGAGGATCCGCTCCAGGTAGGCCTGGCCCTCCGGATGGTGGACGTCGATGTCGATCTGATCCGGCGTGAACGTGGTCCAGACGAGGCGCGTCTCGCCCGTGCCGAGAGAGACGAGCGTGAAGGGCAGGGCCGGCCGGAGGAGATTGAGACGACGCAGGTCCGCCTCGCGCGCACCGGTCGGAAAGACCCTGTCGAACGTGAGGAAGAGGCCGGAGAAGGGCGAGGCGTTTCCACGGGCCAGGAAGTCGAGGAACTGCGGCGATCGCGCGGAGACGTGGTTCACGATGAGGTCGGCCATCACGTCCGCCGTCTCCGTCAAGGAGCGGACGTCGTCCCAGGTGCCGAGGCGGGGATCGACCGTCGTGTGGTCGATGGGGTCGAACCCGGCGTCCGCGCCGTCGATCGGCGTGAAGAAGGGAAGAACGTGAACGCCGCCGAAGAGCCCGGCGAGCGGACCCTGGAGCAGCGCCCGCAGCTCCGCGAAGCCCCCGCCTGCGAGCCTGTCGACGTAAGTGATGAGCTGGATCTGGTTCCGCATGCCGCGCCGGCCGACGTGCGCGCGGACGCTAGCACTTCGCCGCGAACGGTTGCAAGGGGCCGCTCTGCTTGACCGTGGCCGCGGAAAGCACCTACGCTCCGCGCCGTGCCACGGCCGCTGTCACCGCTCCTGGGCGCGTGCCTCGTTCTCGTCCTGTCCCCTCCTGCGGGAGCGCAGGTCCCCCGCTTCCCGCTCGAGACGCGGGGGCTCTCGCTCCAGGCGGCCGCCAGGAAAGGCCGCTTCTTCGATGTGGTCGGCCAGCGCGCCGCGTTCTTCGGACGGGAGAACGGCCCGCTCGAGGCCTGGGTCTACCCGCTGAAGGTCCTCGACGACTTCACGCTCTCCTTCCGGTTGCACGATTACCCGCTCGACATCGAGGGCAGCGACGTCCTGGCCACGATCCAGGTCCGGCCCGAGGCCACCGTCTTCACCTACTCGCACGCCGCGTTCACGGTCCGCCAGATCCTGATCGCTCCGGTGGACGAGCCGGGCCTCCTGATGCTCCTCGACATCGACAGCGTGCTGCCTCTGACCGTGACGGGCTCGTTCCGCCCGCGGCTTCGCCTCATGTGGCCGGCCGGCCTCATGACGCCGAACATCGGCTGGGACGAGAAGGCGCACGTCTATTCGATCACCGAGGAGTCGAAGCGCTTCGCCGCCGTGCTCGGGTCGCCGGAGGCGCGCGACGTCTCGGTCATGCCCTACCAGGAAGAGCCGAAGGACGTGCCCATCCGGTTCGTGGTCGAGACGCAGCCGGGTAGGACGCGGAAGGAATACGTTCCGATCGTCGTCGCCAGCGCCACCGACGGGCGCGACGCGGCCAGGGCCGTCTACGACCGCCTGCTCGCCTCCGCGGCCGCGCTCTACGCGAAGAACGTCGAGCACTATCGGCACTTCCTCGACGACGACACCGTGTCCGTCACGACGGGCGACCCGCGCCTCGACCAGTCCTTCGCCTGGGCCAAGATCGGCGTCGCGAAGGGGATGGCCACGAACCCGCTCCTCGGGACGGGCCTCGTGGCCGGCTTTCGTACCTCGGGCGACAGCGAGCGCCCGGGCTTCGGCTGGTTCTTCGGGCGCGACGCGCTCTGGACGACGCTGGCCTTGCACTCCGTGGGCGACTTCGCGTCGGCGCAGACGGCCCTCGAGTTCCTCCGGAAGCACCAGCGGGAGGACGGCAAGATCCCCCACGAGGTCTCGCAGAGCGCTGGGCTCATCCCGTGGTTCAAGGACTACGAGTACGCCTGGAAGAGCGCGGATGCGACGCCGCTCTACGTCATCGCCCAGGCCGACCACTGGCGCGCCAGCGGCGACGCCGCGTACTTGAAGACCGCCTGGGACTCGATCGTCAAGGCCTATCGCTTCACCGCGGGAACGGACACGGACGGCAACGGCCTGGTCGAGAACACGAAGGTCGGCCACGGCTGGGTCGAAGGAGGGGCTCTCTACCCCGCCCACGAGGAGATCTACCTGCAGGGAACCTGGATCGAGGCGGCGCGCTCCGTCGCCGAGCTCGCCGAGGTCATGAAGGACTCCGCCCTCGCTGCGGAAGCGCGCGCGGCGGCCGAGCGCACGCGGGCTGCCGTCGAGAAGACGTACTGGCTGGCCGACCGGGGCTACTACGGCTTCGCCACGACGGTCGCGCCGGAGAAGCCGCCGCAGGCCGAGCCGGGACCGAACCGCGAGCGCCGCCAGGCCCGCCTCGACGAGCTCGCGCGCGTGCGCTTCGTGGACGAGGACACGGTGCTGCCTGCGGTCCCGCTCTGGTGGGGCCAGCTCGAGGACGCGCGGGCCCAGCTCGAGCTCGACCACATCGGCGGAGGCGGGCTCGCCACCGACTGGGGACAGCGGATCCTCGCCGACTCGAGCCGCCTCTACGACCCGCTCTCCTACCACTACGGGTCGGTCTGGCCGCTCTTCACCGGCTGGGCGTCGGTCGGCGCGTATCGATACGGGCGCCCGCACGTCGGCTACCAGGCGCTCACGGCCAACGCGCTCCTCCGCTCGCGGAGCGCGCTCGGGTACGTCACGGAGCTTCTCTCCGGCGACTTCAACTCGCCCTTCGGCCGTTCCTCGGATCACCAGGTGTGGTCGGAGGCAATGGTCATCAGCCCGCTCGTCCGCGGCATGCTCGGCCTCGAGGCCGAGGATGGGGGGCGGCGCCTCCGCTTCGCGCCGTCGCTGCCGGCGGACTGGGATCGGGTTTCGGTGAAGAACGTCGCGGTCGGCAGTGGCCGGTACGACCTTGCGCTTGCGCGCTCCGCCGGAAGCCTGTCCATCGAGATCGTCGGGCGCGCGGGCGCGCCGGCTCTCGACCTCGTGGCGGCACCTGCGCTTCCCCTCGACGCGCGCGTGCGTTCCGTGACGGTGAACGGGTCGGCCGCGAAGCACGCGGTCCATCGCTCGGGAGACGTCCAGCGCGTCGAGGTCGTCGCCCGAGGCTCGTCATCCCGGTCCGTGGTCGTCGTCGACTTCGTCGAAGGCACGGACGTCTACGCGCCGGCCGAGCCCTCGGAGCCGGCGGCTCGGAGCGTCGGCCTACGCATCCTGCGATCGCGTGCCGACGGCCAGGCGCTGCACCTGGTGCTCGAGGGCCGCGGCGGACAGACCTACGCGCTCCGCGTTCGCACCGACCGATCGCTGGGCGCCATCCCCGGGATCACCTCGAAGAAGGTCGGCGTCCGCGACTGGGAGCTTGGCGTGCCGTTCGAGGGAGCAGCGGACGCCTACGTCCGGCGGGAGCTGACCGTCTCGCTTCGTTAGGCGCCTCGAGCTCTTGCGCGTTACGGTGTTACCCATTCCGAAATGGGTCGAAGGGTAACGATCGCGTGGGCCGCTCGCTCTAACGCGACGCGACGGCCTTCCCTTCCCCCTCGCGGATCGTCACCACCCGCCGGCCGGAGACGTCCTTCACCGTCTCCACGAGGCCGCTCGGCCACCGCACCTCGATCGCGTCCGCCTTCGCGCTGGTGCCCAGGCCGAAGTGGAGGCGCAGGTCGTCGTGCGAGTAGTAGCTCGACTGGCTGAGGACAGCGCGGGCCTGGCGGCGTCCTCCCGCGGTGACCACGACCGTCGCGCCCAGGGCCGACCGGTTCGACCTCGTGCCCTCGAGCTTGACCTCGATCCAGCCGTTCTTGCCGGCATAGTCGTTGCGCAGGAGCGACGGCGGCTCGTTCATGTTCATGACGAGCGCGTCCACGTCGCCGTCGTTGTCGAAGTCGCCGAAGGCGACACCTCGGCTCGAATGCGGCGTCGTCGCTCCCGGACCGCTCTGCGCGGTCACGTCCTCGAACCGGGTCCCGCCCACGTTCCGGAAGACGATCTTGGGCCCGCGGTGCGGGTACTGCGCGAAGTGCTCCTCGATCTCCGGATAGACGTTGCCCGTCGCGTAGACGACGTCGGGGAAGCCGTCGTTGTCGAGGTCCGGCAAGCCCGCGCCCCACTCCACGTAGCGGTTCATGACTCCGAGACCGGTCGCGACCGCCACGTCCTCGAACTGGCCGCGTCCGAGGTTGCGGTAGAGCGCGGGGATGTCGTCGGCGAAGTGCGTCTTCAGGAGGTCGAGAAGGCCGTCGCCGTCGTAGTCGCCGAGGCCGAGGCCCATGCCCGCCTGCGCGCGCCCGTCCTCGTCGTAGGCGACGCCGCTCGGAACCGCGACGTCCGTGAACGTCCCGTCCTTGTTGTTCCGGTAGAGGATCGCCGCCGTGGAGTCGGAGGCCACGTAGATGTCCGTCCATCCATCGCCGTCGAGGTCGGCGGCGGTCGCGGTCATCGAGTAGCGGCCCGTCACCTTCGCGATCCCCGACTTCTCCGAGACGTCGGTGAACGTGCCGTCGCCCTCGTTGTGGTAGAGCAGGTTCGTGTCCGTGGGCAGCCCCTTGGGGCCGCAGTTAACGGGAATGCCCTTCCAGAGGCAGTTCGTGCCCTGGCCCGGCTCCGCGGCCTTGTCGAGATCGAAGGAGAGGTAGTTGGCCACGAAGAGGTCGAGCCGGCCGTCGCGGTCGTAGTCCAGGAAGCTGCAGCCCGAGCCCCAGCGAGTCCCCACGGTTTCGAGCTTCGCCTTCGCCGTCACGTCCTCGAACCGCCCGCCGCCGAGGTTGTGGTAGAGGACGTTCTGGCCGAAGTACGTCACGAAGAGGTCCGGCGCGCCGTCGTTGTCGTAATCTCCCACGCAGACCGCGGACGCCCAGCCCGTCTTCTTCCCCAGCCCGGACGCCGCCGTGACGTCACGAAACGTCCCGTCGTGGTTGTTCCGATAGAGGTGACTGACCGGCGCCTTCCCCGCGGGCCACGACTCCTCGCGGCGCGTCTCCTCTGCGAGACGCGTCCCGTTCAGGACGAGCGCGTCGATCCAGCCGTCGCCGTCCGCGTCGAAGAAGGCGACGCCCGCGCCGTTCGTCTCGATGATGAAGCGCTTCTTCACGAGGCCGCCGTAGACGGACGTGTCCTTGAGTCCCGCGCGGGCGGCGACGTCCACGAGGGTGACCGGCCACGGAGCGTCGGGAGAAGGGGCGGCGAGCGCGAGCGTCGCGGCGAGGCCGAGGACGGCGAGCGCAGGGCGCATGCGCCTAACGGTCGGTCGCGTCCGGCAGGCGCTCGGCGATCTCGAACTCCTTCTTCGCCTCGTCGGCCCGGCCCGTCTGCTGCAGGAGCTGGGCGAGCAGGTAGTGCGCGGCCTTGTTGTTCGGATCGTACTGGACGGCGCGGCGCAGCATCCCCTCCGCCGCCTCCGGCTGCCCCTTCTTCGTGTAGGCCTTGCCGAGCAGGATGTACGGACCGCTGAACGCCGGGTTGATCCACAGCGACTTCTGGAGGGCGACGATCGCCTCGTCCCACTTGCTCTGCCGCGTGTAGATCTCGCCCAGGCGGTAGAAGGCCATGGCGCTGCCGGGGTTGATCTCGAGCTCCTTCTGCATCAGCGCGATCGCCTCGTCCCACCGGGAGCGGAAGAGCGCGGCCTGTCCGAGGAGGAAATTGGCCTGGGGCAGCCGCGGGTCCTTGGCCACGGCCTTCTTGAGCTCGGTCTCCGCGAGCTCCCCGAAGTCGAGGCGGACCATCATCTGGGCGGTCAGGAGGTGCGCGGCCGCGGACTCCGGGGGCACCTTGAACAGCCGCGCGAAGCAGTCGCGCGCAGGATCGGCCTGCCGCGTCTGGACGTACGAGTTCCCGAGCACGTAGAGCAGCTCCGGGTTGTCGGGCGCCCACACGCGCGTCTTCTCGAGGTACGGGATGGCCTCCGCGAGGTGCTGCGCAACGTACAGCGAG
>JBKPBQ010000434.1:0-17061 GCA_046726955.1 Acidobacteriota bacterium | reverse complement strand
TCATTTCTCGTTCGTCTCCTTCTGGAATGTCATGAGTACCGTGCGCGCCTTCTCCTGCATGCGGCTCGTCCGGCAGCGCGCGGCCCGGATCACGCACTTCAGGCTCTCGACGCAGGCGTCGAGGTCGTCGTTCACGATCGCGTAGTCATAGACGCCGTAGAATCCCATCTCCTCGCGCGCCGCGTCCAGGCGCTTGCGGATCGACGTGCTCGAGTCCAGCCCCCGGCCCCGGAGCCGCCGCTCGAGCTCCTCGTACGACGGGGGGAGGATGAAAATGGTGACGGCATCCGGCAGCTTCTTGCGGACCTGGTCGGCACCCTGCACGTCGATGTCCAGCAGGAGATCGACGCCCTCACGCCCCGCCCGATCGAGCTCGGCGAGTCCGGTGCCGTAGAGCTGTCCGTGCACCTGTGCCGATTCCAGCATCTTGCCCTGGTCGCGAAGGCCCTCGAACGTCGCCCAATCCACGAAGTGGTAGTCGACGCCGTCTCTCTCGTTCTCCCGCGGCTTGCGCGTCGTGTGGGAGATCGAGAAACTGAGGTGGCCGACCTCCTTGAGGACGCGCGCGAGGACGGTGGACTTCCCCGCCCCCGAGGGAGCCGACACCACGAAGACGTTCGTGAAGCGCTCACTCAACGTTCTGCACCTGCTCGCGGAGCCGCTCGATCTCGGCCTTGAGGTTCACGACCTCCTGCACGAGAGCGGCGTCGGCGGCCTTGCTGCCGATGGTGTTCGCCTCGCGCATCATCTCCTGCCCCAGGAAGTCCAGGCGCTTGCCCGCGGGCTCGCCCGCGCGGAAGAGGCTCCGCGCCATCTCGAGGTGGCTGCGCAGCCGCTGCAGCTCCTCCGTGACGTCGTGCCGCTCCACTGCCCGCACGACCTCCTGGTAGAGCCGCGCGTCGTCCATGCCGAGCTCGCTCGTCGCCTCCCGGACCCGGGCCAGGAGCGAGCCGCGCTGCGTCTCCCGGGCCGACGCGGAGAGCGATTCGATCCGCCCGGCGTGGGACTCCACGTTGCCGATGCCGCCCTGCAGGTCCTGGGCGAGCCGCTCGCCCTCCGCCCGGCGCATCTCCAGCAGCCCCTCCAGCGCGGAGGATACGAGCCCGAGGATGCGCGCGCGCAGTTCGTCCGGCAGCCGCGCGTCGCCCTCCACGCGCTCGAGCGCGCCCGGAAAGCGCACGAGGTCGGAGACCGCGACCCCGCCGTCGAGGCCGAACTCGTTCTGCATGTCGCGGAGCGTCCGCACGAGCGAGGCGACGAGCGCGTGCGAGGCGACCACCGCTTCCCCCTGCCCCGGCGGAAACGCCGCCTGCACCACGACCTCCACCCGGCCTCGCCGCACGCACTTCTCCACGAGCTCCTTGATCTCCCGCTCCAGCGGCTGGAGCCGCCGGGAGAGGTGGACGCTCAGGTCGAGGAACCGGTGGTTGAGGCTCTTGACCGTGACGGACGCGCGGACCGCTTCGGACTCCACGGATGCGGACCCGTAGCCCGTCATCGAGCGGATCATACGGCCTCGTTCGCCGGTTCCGGCGAGAACTGCAGCTCGTGCAGGCGGCAGTACACGCCGCCCGGCCGGCGCAGCAGTTCCTCGTGCCGGCCGGTCTCGCGAACTTCCCCGCCGTCGAGGACGACGATGCGGTCGGCGGCGCGCACGGTGGTGAGGCGATGCGCGATGACGAGCGTCGTCCGGCCCTTCATGAGGTTGGCGAGCGCGTCCTGGACGAGCCGCTCCGACTGCGGGTCGAGGGCCGACGTCGCCTCGTCGAAGATGAGGATGGGCGGGTCCTTCAGGATCGCGCGGGCGATCGCGATCCGCTGGCGCTGCCCTCCGGAGAGACGGCTCCCCCGCTCGCCGATCACGGTGTCATAGCGCCGCGGCAGGTCGAGGATGAAGTCGTGGGCGAAGGCGGCGCGGGCCGCGGACTCCACGCGCGCCTCGTCCACGTCGTCCAGGCCGTAGGCGATGTTGGCGCGCACGGTGTCGTTGAAGAGCACCGTCTCCTGCGTGACGAGGCCGATCTGGTCGCGCAGACTCGCGAGCGTCGCGTGCTTCACGTCGACGTCGTCGATGAGCACTGCTCCCTCCGTCACGTCGTAGAAGCGCGGCAGCAGGTTGACGAGCGTCGTCTTGCCCGCCCCGCTCGTCCCCACGATCGCCACCACCTCGCCCGCGCCCGCCTTGAAGCTGACGTTGCGGAGCGTCGCGCCGTGCCCGTCCGCGTAGCGGAAGCCGACCTCGCGGTACTCGATCCCCGACTGCATGCGCGGAAGGGGCTTCGCGTAGTGCGCTTCGCGGACCTCCTCGTGGATGTCGAGCACCTCGAAGATCCGCGCGCCCCCGGCGAGCGCCGCCTGGAGCGTGGCGTTCACGCGGGAGAGGCGCTTCACGGGCGTGTACATCGCAAAGAGCGCGGCGAGGAAGGAGACGAAGGCGCCGGGGGTGAGGTGCCCGGCGCGGATGGAGTGGCTGCCGTAGAAGAGCGCGCCCACGAGCGCGAAGCCGCCCACGACCTCCATGAGGGGAGGCAGGATGGCGCTCGTCCGCGTGATGCGCATGTTCACGTGGAAGAGCCGGGCGGCGGCGCGGCGGAAGCGCCCGATCTCGAAGCTCTCCATCCCGAACGCCTTGACCACGCGGAAGCCGGAGATCGTCTCCTGCATGATCTCGGAGATATCCCTCCAGCGCCTCAGGGATGTTTCGTTCCCCGCCCTGAGACGCCGGCCCAGCCGGACGAGCGGAATCACCGCCAGCGGCATCCCCACCAGCGACAGGATCGCCAAGCGCCAATCCATGTAGAACAGGACGATCAGCAATCCCAGGACCGTCAGCCCCTCCTTGAGCAGATCCCCCGCCATCTCCGACACCGCGTTCTGGATCTTCTCGACGTCGGTCGTGATGTGGCTCATCAGCGAGCCGGTGGTGTTCCGTCCGAGGAACGTGAACGACTGACGGAGGATGTGCTCGTAGAGGTCGTTGCGGAGGTCCGTCACGGCGCGCTGGCCCACCGAGGCCACGAGGGTCGTGGAGGTGTACGAGCAGAGCCCCTTGACGAGGTAGAGGCCGAGGATCACGAGGGCCATGTGCCCGACGTTGATCCCCTGGATGAGGACCTCGTCGAAGATCGGCTTGATCTTGGAGACGAGGATGGACCCCGACGCGGCGTAGCCGGCCGTCATGAGCCAAGACAGCAGCAGCCGCCCGCGATACGGTCGCGTGTAGGCGAAGAGGCGGAGGAACTCCGACGACTCAGACCGGGCGGATACCGCGAGCGAGCGGAGCTTCGCTGCCCAGGCGCGTGACGTGTTGGCCGGGGTGGTGCGCTTGACGCGCTCTACGGGGATCGCGGGAAGCGCTATGGCGCGTGATCTCCTTGCCAGGACGCGCTTTAGCGTGTCGCTGCCGAACGGGCAAGTATAACGAACTCCGAGCCGTGCGGGCAACCGCCCGCAACCGCGTCAGTCGACGAAGCGGTACTTGATGAGCGTCCAGAGGGCCGGAAACCCGTCTCTCCACGTGATTTTCTTGCCCTCGGAGTAGTCCCGGCCCTCGTACGTGATCGGCACCTCGTAGACTCGCGCTCCCCGCTTGAACAGCTTGGCCGTGATCTCGGGCTCGATGCCGAACCGGTCGCTCTTGAGGGGCAGGCTCTTCAGGAGATCGGCCCGCACCGCCTTGAAGCAGGTCTCCATGTCCGTCATGGTCGTGTTGTAGAGCACGTTCGTGACGAGGTTCAGGAAGAGGTTCGCCAGGTAGTGCGTGAAGAGGAAACAGCGGTGGCGGCCGATGAAGCGGCTGCCGAAGACCGCGTCCGCCTTGCCCTTCACGATCAGCTCGAGCAGATCCGGGTACTCCTCCGGGCTGTACTCGAGGTCCGCGTCCTGGACGACGATCACGTCCCCCGCCGCTTCCTGGATGCCGCGGCGCACGGCCGCGCCCTTCCCCTGATTCCTGTCCTGGAGGAGCAGCCGGAAGCCCTTCTCCGCGGAGAGCCGCTGCAGGAGCTCCCGCGTCCCGTCCCCCGAGGCGTCGTCCACGGCCACGAGCTCCAGCCGGACGGGAACGGCGAGGACGCGGCCCACCATCTCCTCCACCGTCGCGATCTCGTTGTAGACGGGCATCACGACGGTGAGCAGGGGGTCGACGAGGGGTGTGCTCTTCTGGCGAACCGGCACCCGGCCGGGAGAGCTCAAGCCGAATAGCCCTTCGGGTGGTCCACGCGCCACCGGAGGGCCGTCTCCACGATCGTCTCGAGGCGGGCGCGCCTCGGCTCGAAGCCGAGCTCCTTGCGGATCCGCGCCGCGGAGGCCACGAGACGCGGCGGGTCTCCCGGCCGGCGCGGCCCTACGGTGCGCGGCAGCGGCTTGCCGCTCACGCGCTCGACGCACTGGAGCACCTCGCGCACCGAGTGGCCCGTCTCCGTTCCGAGGTTGAAGGCGCGGAACGCCTCGCCGCGCTCGATGCCGTCGAGGGCGAGCACGTGGGCACGGGCGAGGTCCTGGACGTGGATGTAGTCGCGGATGCAGGTCCCGTCAGGCGTGTCGTAGTCGTCGCCGTGGACGACGAGGCCGGGGCGGCGCCCGAGGGCGGCGTCGATGGCGAGCGGGATCAGGTGCTCCTCGGGATCGTGGGCCTCGCCGAGCGACCCGTCCTCGTGGCAGCCGGCGGCGTTGAAGTAGCGCAGCGCCACCGCCCGCAGCTTCCCCGCCGCCGCGACGTCCTTCAGCGCGCCCTCGAGCGCGAGCTTGCTCCGGCCATAGGGGTTGATCGGGTCCTGGGGGTGCGTCTCGTCCATGGGGATCCGCACCGGCATGCCGTAGGTCGCGCAGGTCGAGCTGAAGATCAGCCGCCGCACGCCCGCCTCCCCCATCGCCTGCAGGAGGGCGAGTCCCTTGCCGGTGTTCGTCTCGTGGTAGCGGAGAGGATCGCGAGTCGATTCCGCGACGCTCAGCACTCCCGCGAAGTGGATGACCGCCTCCACGTCGGCAAGGGCGCGACGCAGGACGGCGCCGTCGCCGAAATCGCCGGCCACGAACGCGACGTCGGCCGGCACCGCCGCCCGATGCCCTGCCGAGAGGTCGTCGAGAACCGTCACGGTGTGGCCGGCGTCCCGGAACTCACGGACGGCGTGGCTCCCGATGTATCCCGCGCCACCCGTCACCAGCACCTTCATCGCCGGCCGATCCCTTCGTAGTGAAAGCCGAGGTCGCGCAGCGCGTCGGGGTGGTAGATGTTGCGCCCGTCGAAGATCGCGGGGTGGCGCATGAGGCTCTTGATCCGCTTGAAGTCGGGCTCGCGGAACTCCGCCCACTCCGTGATCACGGCCAGCGCGTCCGCGCCCTCGACGGCCTCGTAGCTCTTCGCGCAGAGCTGAACGCGGTCGTCGAGGATCCGCTTGGCCACCGTCCCCGACTTCGGGTCGTAGGCGCGCACGGTGGCCCCGCCTTCGAGCAGGCCCTCGATGAGCGAGAGCGCGGGGGCCTCGCGCATGTCGTCGGTGCGCGGCTTGAAGGCGAGCCCCCAGACGGCGATCGTCTTTCCCTTCAGTCCTCCGAGGTGAGCCGCGATCCGCGGGATGAGGATCCGCTTCTGCCGCTCGTTGGCCTCGTCCACCGCCGCCACGACGCCGAGCTCCGTCCCCGCGTCCTGGCCCATCCGGAGGAGCGCCTTGACGTCTTTGGGGAAGCAGGAACCCCCGTACCCCACGCCCGGGAAGAGGAAGGACGATCCGATGCGCGAGTCCGTGCCCATGCCCAGCCGCACCTGCCGGACGTCGGCCCCGACCTGGTCGCAGTAGTTCGCGATCTCGTTCATGAACGAGATGCGCGTGGCGAGCATCGCGTTCGCTGCGTACTTGGTGAGCTCCGCCGAGGCGGGGTCCATCACGATGATCGGGTTGCCCGTGCGGACGAAGGGCTCGTAGAGCATCCGCATGATCGCCTCGACCTTGGGATCGCTGGTGCCGATCACCACGCGGTCGGGCTTCAGGAAGTCGTCCACCGCGACGCCTTCCTTCATGAACTCCGGGTTCGAGACGACGGCGAAGGGCTCCTTGGTGAGGGCCGCGATCGTCTCGCGGACCTTGGCCGCCGTGCCCACCGGCACCGTGGACTTGTTGACCACGACCTTGAAGCCGTTCATGGCCCGGCCGATCCCGCGGGCCACCTCCAGCACGTGGCGGAGGTCCGCGGAGCCGTCCTCGTCCTGCGGCGTGCCCACCGCGATGAAGATGACCTCGCTCGCCCGGACCGCGGCCGTGAGGTCGGTGCTGAACTTGAGCCGATCCTCCGCCACGTTGCGGGGGACCATCTCCTCGAGGCCCGGCTCGTAGATGGGGATTTCGCCGCGCTTGAGGGCGTCGATCTTCTTCTCGTCGACGTCGACGCACATCACGGTGTTGCCGTTCTCCGCAAGGCACGCCCCGACGACCAGGCCGACGTAGCCCGTCCCAACCACTCCGATGTTCACTGCGTTCGTTCCTCCGGCTAGAGCGGCGTCCGCGATCGGGACGCGCGAAGGCTGAGGGTAGCACAGAGACTCCGTCGGCACGACGCATCCACACGACCCGGCGAACGGCCCGCACGCGGTGCGCGCTATCATGAGCCGCTCGATGAACTTCGGCCTCGACCTTCGCCCCTCCCTTCTCCGGCCGACGGGAACCGGCACCTACGTCCTGAACCTCGCGCGCCGCCTGCCCCTGCTCGCCCCCGCGGACCGCTTCTACTTCTTCTCGGCCTCGTTCCGGGATCGCTACCCCGCGAACGGCTGGCCGCCGAACGCGACCCTCGTGGACCGCCGGCTGCCCGTGCGCGCCTTGAACCTGGCCTGGAACCGGCTGGGCTGGCCCCCGCTCGACCGCCTCGTCCGGGCGCCGCTCGACCTCGTCCACTCGCCCCACCCCCTGATCGTCCCCGGCAAGGGCCGGCGCATCGTGACCGTCCACGACCTCTTCTTCCTGAAGCACCCCGAGCTCACGACCGCCGAGATCCGACGCGACTACGTCCCCCTCGTCCGCGATCACGTGAAGCGCGCGGACGGTGTCCTCACGGTCTCGCACCACACGGCGGCCGAGATCCGCCGGCTGCTCGACGTGCCCGAAGAGAAGCTCGGCGTGACGCTGAACGGTGTCGACCCGGTCTTCCGGCAGCCCGTCTCCGACGAGGAGGTGACGGCCATGCTGGCGCGCCATCGCCTCCCGCGCGGCGCGATCCTGTACGTGGGCAGCGACGAGCAGCGGAAGAACCTGGTCACGCTCGCCATGGCCTACATGGGCATCCGGCGGCGGGAGAAGCGCGCGACCCCGCCTCTCGTGCTCGTGGGCCCGGGCTCCCACTGGGCGCAGGGCGGCGACATCTCGGGGCCGCAGATCCGGGCCACGGGTTATCTCGAGACGCGCGAGATCCGGCTCCTCATGGCGGCGTGCTCGCTCCTCGTGCTCGTCTCCTACGAGGAGGGATTCGGCCTGCCCGTGGCCGAAGCCCTGTCGTCCGGCCTCCCCGTCGTCTGCTCACGCGGCTCCGCCCTCGAGGAGATCGCGGGCGACGCCGCCACCCTCGTCGATCCCCACAACGCGAGCTCGATCGCCAGCGGCATCGAGCGCGTGCTCGACGACCCCGAGTACGCGGAGGCGAAGCGGCAAGCCGGCCTCCGCCGGAGCTTCCGCTTCGACTGGGACCAGACCGCCGCGGAGACCCTGGCCTTCTACCGGAAGATCCTTGGCCGTTGAGCGCGGTCCCCTGCGGGTGGGGATCGACGGACGCGAGCTCCAGGGACGGGCCACGGGTACCGGCCGCTACCTCCGCAGCCTGCTTCGCCACTGGGGCGGGACGGAGGATCGCTTCCTCGTCTACTTCAACGGCAGCGCCGCTCCGCTGCCCGACCACCGGAACATGGAGGCACGCGTGGTCGGGGACGCACCCGCCCGCGGCCTCGTCTGGCAGGAGCGCCGGCTGCCGGCGGCGGCGCGGAAGGACGGGCTCGACGTCTTCTTCTCGCCCGCGTATTCCTGTCCGCTCTCGCTCGACCTGCCGCGCGTGACCGCGATTCACGACCTGTCCTTCTACTCGCTGCCCCAGGACTTCGCCTTCCTGGACGCTCTGCGGCGGCGTGCGCTCGTGCGGCGGAGCGTCACCGTCTCGCGCTTCGTCCTCGCCTGCTCTGGCTTCACGAGCCGGGAGATCGTCGCTCGCTTCCCCGAGAGCGGCCCGCGGGTGGTCACCGCTCCGCTCGGAGCCGACGACGATCTGGTCGCCGCCCCGCCCCGCCCGACGGCTCGGGCACGACTGAACGTGGCCGGACCGCTCGTCCTCACCGTCGGCACGATCCTGAACCGGCGTCGCCTCCCCGAGCTTCTCCGGTCCATCGCCCGCGTCCGCCGGGTGCTTCCCAGCGTCGTCCTTGAAGTCGTCGGCGAGAACCGCACCCACCCCCGAATCGACCTCGACGCGCTCGTCCGGCAGCACGGCCTCGAGGGCCACGTCCGGCTCTCGGGCTTCGTGGACGAGCAGGGCCTGGCCGACCGCTACGCCGCTGCGGACGCCGCCGTGTTCCTTTCGGACTACGAGGGCTTCGGTCTTCCCGCCGTGGAGGCCGCCGTCCGCGGGATACCGGTCGTCGCGAGCGCTCGGCCGTCGCTCGACGAAGTGCTCGGCGATGCCGCCCTGCTCGTCGACCCGCGAGACGAGGACGCGATCGCGGCCGCCCTCGTCCGAGCCCTCACGGAAGAGCCGCTGCGCGCGACCCTCCGCGAGCGCGGCCGCTCCCTCGCCTCGCGCTACTCCTGGGCGGAGACGGCGACCCGCACGCGCGACGTTCTGCATCGCGCCGCCGGCCGATGAGATGATCCCGAAGGACCCCGTCGTCTCGGCCGTGGTCGTCTCCTACAACACGAAAGACGACCTGCGGCTCTGCCTGCGGTCGCTGTCGGGAAACGTCTCGCTGCCGCTAGAGGTCGTGGTCGTGGACAACGCGAGCACGGACGGCTCGGCCGCGGCCGCGCGCGAAGAGCTGCCCGACGCGCGGGTCATCGAGAACCGCGAGAACCTCGGATTCGCCGCCGCGGCGAACGCGGGCTGGCGCGCCGCCCGCGCCTCGTCCGTTCTCTTCCTGAACAGCGACGCCGAGGCCACCGCCGGCGCCGTCGAGGCGCTCCTCGCCGTCCTGGATGCGAGGCCCGACGTCGGGATCGTGGGGCCCCGCACGCTCGGCGAGAACGGTCGCATCCAGGTCTCGACCGGCCCTCGCCTCACCCCGCTCGCAGAGTGGGGCCAGCGGCGGCTAGTCCGGGGTCTCCGGCTCGGCCGGGAGACGGCGATTCACGCCGCCGAGGTCCGGCACTCGCGCGAGCACGAGCCCTTCTGGATTTCCGGCTCGTGCCTGCTCGCCCGCCGATCGGCGCTCGAGGTGGTGGACGGCTTCGACGAGCGCTTCTTCCTCTACGAGGAAGACGTCGACCTCTGCCAGCGGGTGCGCGCCGCGGGCTGGCGCGTCGTCTTCACTCCGGCGGCCACCGTGCGCCACCGGCTCGGCCGGAGCATGTCGAAGGCGGGAGCGCGTCCGCGGCTCGAGTACCACCGAAGTCACGTCCGCTACTACCGGAAGCACAACGGGGTGGTGGCGACGGCTGCTCTGCGGCTGGCCATCGGGATCAGGGGCTCGGTGCTCTGGCTGTCGGGACGCGACCGCACTCTCGGAGGCTCGCTCGTCGGGCTCGCCGTGCGCGGAGACTGAGCTCCCCGCGCACTTTTTTCTTGGTCGGCCGGGGATCGCCATGTTACCGTCACACGGGGACTTGGAGCGACAATCGAGAGTGGGGCCTGGGAGAGCGGTGCAACGCCGTGAAGGTCGCGATCGACGCGCGCAAGTGGCAGGACTACGGGATCGGTACGTATGTCCGCAACCTGGTGCGGCATCTCGCCCGGCTCGATAAAGAGACCACCTACTTCCTCTTCTGCCGTAGCGCCGACGAGACGACGCTCCGCGACCTCGCCGGAAACTTCGTTCCTGTCGTCGAGGATGCCGCGGGCTACGGCGTGCGCGAGCACGTCTCGATCCCCTTCAAGCTGCGGCGGCTGGGAGCGCAGCTCCTGCACTCGCCGCACTACGTGCGGCCGCTCTTCTGCGGCGTCCCCTCGGTGGTCACGATCCACGACTGCATCCACCTCCTCTTCCCGCAGTACCTGCCGAGCCGAATGGCCTGGCGCTACGCGCACGTCGTCATGGGCAGCGCCGTGCGGCGGAGCGCGCTCGTCTTCACGGTCTCGGAGGCCTCGCGGCGCGACATCCTGCACTTCTACCCGTGGGCGGACCCTGAGAAGGTCGTCGTGGTGCCCAATGCCATCGACCCCGACCTCCTGGAGGATCCGGGTCCCGACGAGATGGAGCGCGTGCGCGAGCGCTACCAGCTCCGCGGGCGCTTCGTCCTGTTCACCGGCAACATCAAGCCGCACAAGAACCTCGAGCGGCTCATCGAGGCCTTTGCGCGCCTGCGCGCGCGCGCGGGTCACGAGGACGTGCGCCTGCTCATCATCGGCGAGGAGGTGAGCCGCTACCCCTCGCTGCGCCGCGTGATGGAATCCGCCGGCGTGCGGGCCGATGTGCGCTTCTTCGGCTTCGTCCCCCAGACCACACTCGCCGCGCTCTATCGCATGGCGTCGGTCTTCGCCTTCCCCAGCCTCTACGAGGGGTTCGGCCTGCCCCCGCTGGAGGCGATGGCGTGCGGCACGCCCGTGCTGACCTCGCGGCTGTCGTCGCTGCCCGAGGTCGTGGGCGACGCCGCCGTCCTCGTCGATCCCTACGACGTGGACGACATCGCGAACGGGCTGGAGCGGCTGCTTGGCGACGCGGCGCTCCGCGCGTCGCTCGTCGAGAAGGGCCGCGCCCGGGTGGGTGCCTTCAGCTGGGACCGGTCCGTGACCGCCATCCACGCCGGCTACATGCGCGCCCTGGGCCGTCCCGTCCCCGCCGTCGCCGCCACCGAGGAAGCGCGCTGAGACGAGGGCGGCGCTCCCGGTGAAGGTCGCGCTCGTCCACGACTGGCTCACCGGAATGCGCGGCGGCGAGAAGGTCCTTCTTTCGCTCGCCCGCCTCTTTCCCGACGCTCCGATCTTCACGCTGCTCCACGTCCGCGGCTCCGTGGCCCCCGAGCTCGAGGCCCGCGACATCCGCACGACGTTCGTGCAGCACCTGCCTGGTGTGGACCGGCGCTACCGCCACTACCTACCCCTCTTCCCCGCCGCCGCGGCCGCGATCGACCTCGGCGGCTTCGACCTCGTGATCTCGAGCTCGCACTGCGTGGCCAAGGGCGTTCGGACTCCGCCGGGCGCGGTCCACCTCTGCTACTGCCACACGCCGATGCGCTACGTCTGGGACCGCTACGCGGACTACTTCGGGCCCGGGCGGGTGTCGCCGCTCGAAGGGCTCCTCATCCGATACATGGCCGAGGGCCTCCGGGCCTGGGACACCGCGACGGCAGGACGCGTCCACCGCTTCGTCGCGAACAGCCGCTACGTGGCGGGACGGATCCGCCGCTACTACGGGCGAGCAGCGGAAGTCATCCCACCCCCCGTGGACACGGAGTTCTTCACGCCCGGAGCGGATGGACCCGGGGAGTTCGATCTGCTCGTCTCCGCCCTCGCCCCCTACAAGCGCGTCGATGTCGCGCTCGAGGCCTACCGTGGAACGGGCCGGCCGCTCCGCATCGTGGGGACCGGTCCCGAGCGCGCGGCGCTCAAGGCGAAGGCGCCCCCCGAGGTCTCCTTCCTGGGGTGGGTGGACGACGAGACGCTCCGCGACCTCTATCGCCGGTGCCGGGCCGTGCTGATGCTCGGGGTCGAGGACTTCGGCATCGTTCCCCTCGAGGCGATGGCCTGCGGCCGGCCCGCGATCGTGTTCGGCGAAGGCGGGGGCATGGAGAGTGTGCTTCCCGGACAGACGGGCCTCGTCTTCCACGAGTCCACTCCCGCGGCCCTGCGGGCCGTCGTTGACTCCCTGGAGGGGGTCGGTTTTAATGGAGTTACGCTTCGCGCACGAGCCGAGGCGCATAGCCGCAGCGCCTTCGAGAGCCGCTTCCGGGCCTTCGTCGACCGGGCTCTGGCCGAGGGGGAAAGCACGGCCCTTCAACCGGTATGAGACTCCGAGGCGAATGCTGAAGTTCCAGACGCGCCTGATGGTGGCCACGTTCGTGCTCGTGGACGTCGTCGCCACCCTTCTCGCCTGGGTCCTCGCCTACTTCCTCCGTTTCGACGTCCTCGCCCCCGTCATACCCGTCACGAAGGGGGTGCCGGCCCTCTCCGACTACCTGATCCTCCTGCCGATCCTCTGCGTTCTCTGGCCGACCGTGATGTACTTCCACGGGCTCTACCGGCTGAAGCGGGGCCGCAGCCGGATCGACGAGTTCTTCGCGATCCTCTTCAGCGTCCTCGTCGCGGCGGGGCTGACGCTGGGCGCGACGCTCTACGTCCGCGTCTACTACCGGTTCCAGCCCGAGGTCTCGCCCTCCTGGGAGTACAGCCAGGCGGTGTTCGCGATCTTCGTGGTGCTGGACGTGATGCTCCTGAACGCGGGCCGCGCGCTCCTGCGCGGCCACATGGAGCGGCAGTGGGCGGCGGGCTACAACCTGCGCCGCGTGCTCGTGGCGGGGGCGGGCGAGCTCGGGCAGACGGTGGCGGAGACGCTCCTCGCGCACCGCGAGCTCGGCTATCGCGTGGTCGGCTTCCTCGACGACCAGCGCACAGGTCCCAGTCTCGGCCTGCCGGTGCTCGGCCGCCTCGACGAGGCGGTGAGTGTCCTGCACTCGCAGCAGGTGGAGCAGATGTACGTGGCCTTGCCGCTCGAGGAGCACGCCAAGCTCGTGAGCCTCATCAAGGCCACGAACCACGAGTGCGTGGACCTCAAGGTCGTCCCCGACCTCGTGCAGTACGCGACGATCAAGGCCTCGCTGGAGGACCTCGACGGCATCCCGATCATCAACCTGAACGAGGTCCCGCTCTCCGGCTGGAGCTCGATGGTCAAGCGCATCATGGACGCCGTCGTGTCCGCGGCCGCGCTCGTCTTCCTCACCGCAATCTTCCCGCTCTTCCCCGTGATCGCGATCCTGATCAAGCTGTTCGGGGGCAAGGGGCCGGTGCTTCTCCGCCAGGAGCGGATGACCCTCGACGGGCGCACGTTCGAGATCTTCAAGTTCCGGACGATGGTGGACGAGGCAGAGAAGGAGACGGGCCCGATCTTCGCGACGTCGGACGACCCGCGCCGGACGCCGGTCGGGGTCTGGCTGCGCCGCTACAACCTCGACGAGTTCCCGCAGCTCCTGAACGTCTTCCTGGGCGAGATGAGCCTCGTGGGCCCGCGGCCGGAGCGCCCGCCCTTCGTGGCCCAGTTCAAGGAGCGGATCCCCCAGTACATGCTGCGCCACCGCGTGAAGAGCGGGATCACGGGCTGGGCCCAGGTCAACGGCTGGCGCGGCAACACGTCCATCGAGAAGCGGATCGAGTACGACCTCTACTACATCGAGAACTGGTCGCTGCTGCTCGACCTGAAGATCCTGATCCTCACCCTCTTCCGCGGCTTCGGCCAGAAGCACGCCTACTAGGAGCGCTCGCATGGCCCGCGTACTCGTCACCGGGGCGGCCGGCTTCATCGGCTCCCACCTCTCCGAGCGGCTCCTCGACCTCGGGCACACCGTCGTGGGGATGGACAACCTCATCACCGGCGACGTGGCCAACATCGAGCACCTCACCGGGCGCGACTTCACGTTCGTGAAGCATAACGTCACGAATTACATCGCACTCGAGGGACCGCTGGACCAGATCTTCCACTTCGCGAGCCCCGCCTCCCCCATCGACTACCTCCGCGTGCCGATCCAGACGCTCAAGGTCGGGAGCCTGGGCACCCACAACTGCCTGGGACTCGCCAAGGCCAAGAAGTCGCGCTTCCTCATCGCCTCGACGTCAGAGGTCTACGGGGATCCGCTCATCCACCCGCAGCGCGAGGACTACTGGGGGAACGTGAACCCCGTCGGCCCCCGCGGCGTCTACGACGAGGCCAAGCGCTTCTCCGAAGCGATCACGATGGCCTACCACCGCGTGCACGGCGTCCAGACGCGCATCGTGAGGATCTTCAACAGCATTCTCGCGGACGAGACCGTGCTGCTGTTCAACTCGGGAACGGCCTACCTCACCCCGATCGAGCACTACGCCCAGAAGCTCGAAGCCTCGCGCTTGACCGTGCCGCGTCGTGTCCTCGTTCCGTCGTTCGACCCGGCGACCGGCCAGGTGTCGTTACGGACCGCCACTGCCCTCATCAAGCACACGCCCGCGCGCGAGGATGCCTTCCTCGTGCGAACGCGGTACGGCCGCGAGATCCGCGTGACCGGTGACCACAGCGTGTTTCGGCGCGGAGCGGATGGCCGACCCGAGGCGGTTCCTGTGCGGGACCTGCGGGTCGGCGAACACGTGGCGATCGCCGGCCGCATGCCCGTGGTCGAGCAGGACGTCGATTCGATAGACGTCGTCGACTATTTCGTCCGGAAGGCCGCTTCGCTCGAGGACCTCTGGCAAGTGGCCCTGGTCGGCGACGAGCTACGTCCGATCATCCAGGAGGAGCGCGACGCACTCCGGGAAATCCTCCTGGAGAGCCGGCGCTTCGATGGCAGCCGCTCGAAACGGAACAGCGTCGGCTGCGCATACAGGAAGTACCTGGCCGGTGGCTACCTTCCGCTCTTTGCCTTCGAGCAGCTTCGCCGCCGGAGACCGCTGCGCGTGCCGGAGGGAACCTCCCTTCGCTTGTACGTCGGGGGCGGATCGTCCGCAATTCCCGCAATCATCCGAATGACCGACGACTTGCTGTGGCTTCTTGGCCTCTTCCTCGCAGAAGGCACTCTTTTCCAGCGTCCCCAGCGAGGAGCCTACCGGATCGTCCTTTGCTCCCACCAGTCGGCATTGGACGACGCGAGGGAGATCCTGCGGCGTCGCCTGGCCGTCACGGTTGGCTCCACAGCCCCCAGAGGCAACAAGGGACCCACTATCTACGTCGACTCGAAGGTGCTCTGCGACATCGTCGGTGGTCGGCTCGGACTAGAGGGCCTCTCTGCGCAAAAGCGAATTCCCGCTTGGGTGCTTCAGCTTCCGCTCCCGCGACTCAAGTACTTCTTGGAAGGCTACCGCGTGGGCGACGGCACACACAGCGGGAAGAAGATAGGGCGCGAGCTCGCCTTCGATACGGTGAGTAAAGGGCTGGCTCAGGATCTGGCCTACGCGCTGCTGCGGTTCGGGATCGTGGCCTCGATGGGCAAGTATCAGACTTCGATCACCAATAGCCGGAATCCCGCGAAGCGGTATGTGTTCTACAGGGTCACCATTCCCGAGATCTCCAACTTCGACATCCTCACCTGGGACGCCGGCGTTTCGCAGACGCTCAACGCAGGGCGTTTTGGCGATCTCGTGTGGGCGACGATCCGAGCCATAGACCGCGTTCCCACGACGGAGTTCGTCTACGACTTTTCCGTACCAGGGTCGGAGAATTTCGTCGCCGGCACGGGCGTCTTTGCTCACAACACGTACGGCCCACGTATGCGCGTGGAGGACGGTCGGGCCATCCCCGCGTTCATGAGCCAGGCGATTCGCGGCGAGGACCTCACGGTCTTCGGCGACGGCAGCCAGACGCGGAGCCTCTGCTACGTGTCCGACCTCGTCGAGGGGATCATCCGCCTCATGAACTCGGACGAGCCCCTGCCCGTCAACATCGGCAACCCGGAGGAGCTGACCATCCGCGCCCTCGCGGAGCGCGTGATCAAGGTGACGGGGTCGAAGAGCCAGATCGTCACGCGTCCGCTGCCCGTGGACGATCCCAAGGTCCGCCAGCCCGACATCACGCGGGCCCGCACCATCCTGGGCTGGGAGCCGAAGGTGTCGCTCGAGGAGGGCTTGCCGAAGACCGTCGAGTACTTCCGGCGAAGGCTAGGTCCGGCCTAGGCCGGCAACTGCCCGGCGTCCGCCGGCAGCCCCACCATCCTGGCGCTCACGTCCCAGAGGCGGCGCGCGAGCGCTTCGTCTCTGGCCGCCGGTGCGGGATCCACCATCCGGCCCTCCTCGAAGTACTTCCCCGTGACGTCGGCCAGATCGGGCCGGGCCGCCAGGTCCACGACGTAAGAGGCGCCCTTCTCGGCGCTGATGAAGGACGGCCGAAAGAGCAGGGCGATGATCGGCTTCGCCCAGAGCGGCGCCCCCGACCAGATGTTCGTGTCCACCGAGCCGGGGTGCACGCTGTTCGAGGTGACCCCGCTGCCGGCGAGGCGCCGCGCCAGCTCCGCGGCAAAGAGGACGTTGGCGAGCTTGGAGCGCGTGTAGGCGCGCATGATCGAGTATCCGCGCTGGTAGCCGAGATCGTCGAAGTCGAGCTTTCCGTGGCGGTGTCCGATGGAGGCGACGGTCACGACCCGCGCCGGTGCGCTCCCCCGGATCCGGTCGAACAGCAGGTTCGTGAGCAGGAAGGGACCCAGGTGGTTCACCGCGAACGTCGTCTCGATGCCGTCCCCGGTCAGCCGTCGCGCCTTGTTGACCCCGCCCGCGTTGTTCACGAGGACGTCGAGTCGCGGGCAGGACGACCGGACGGCTTCGGCCAGCTCGCGGATCGAAGCCTGCGAGCAGAAGTCGCAGAGGAGCGACGACACCTGCTTGGAGCCGATGCCGGCCTCCACCTCGGCCACCGCGGATGCGGTGCGCGCACGGTCGCGCCCCACGATCACCACTCGCGCGCCCCGGCGCGCCAGGGCGAGGGACGCCTGCAGGCCGATGCCGCGCGTGGCGCCGGTGACCACGACCGTCTTGTCCCGCACGTCCCAGGCCATTCGCTCTTCCGAGCCGATTCTACCGAGGCTCCTGCGGTGAGGGGCGAATCGACGCCACGTACACGTAGTGGAGGGCGGAGGTCACGACGAGGACGAGTGTCACCCTGAAGACCCAGGCCAGGTAGGCCGGACAGTTGGCCATTGCGTTCGCGAGGAGGACGAGTCCCGCGGTGAGGATCTGGGCGGCGGTCGCCGTCTTGCCCAGGAGCGACGGGGG
>JBKPBQ010000433.1:0-6286 GCA_046726955.1 Acidobacteriota bacterium | reverse complement strand
TGGTACAGCCGCTCGGCCTCCGTGTAATGGGGCTCGAGCTCGTCGTAGGAGATCGGCCAGGCCGGGGAGATCCCGTCGTAGTGCCGGATCTCGTCGAAGTCCTCCTTGCGGAAGCGGAAGAGCGCCGCCCCGTAGAACTTGGTGTTGCCGCCCACGTAGTAGTTCGTGTGTGGGTGGAGGGGCTTGCCCTTCCGGTCGTACCAGACCTCCTTGGTGTTGTACTTGGCCTCGACGTTCACGGCCCGCGAGTCCCAGTTGTCCTTCTCGCGGGGGACGAAGTCGCCGCGCTCGAGCACCAGGATCTTCTTGCCCGTTTTGGCGAGCCGGTGGAGGAGCGTGCCTCCGCCCGCGCCGGTGCCGATGATGACGACGTCGTAGTGACCGTTGGCCGACATGAGACCTCCTAGGCCGCGGGGGCGGCCGCCTCCTGACAGAAGATGCAGCGCCGCGGGTTGTCGTGGTGCAGCTTGGCGCAGTGGACGGCGCGCGCTCCCGCCGTCCTTCCGTAGACCTCGGCCGCCAGCAGCATCCCGAGGAGCGGCGCCGTGAAGTAGACCCAGAGCGCCGGGTAGAGATGCGCCGGGAGCGCCGACCCGAGCGTGCGCGCGGGGTTCAGGCTCATCCCTGACATGGGCGACTCGAACGTGATGTAGGCGAGGACGAGCACCCCGGCGCAGAGCGCCGTCCAGCGTCCCCAGGGGCTGTTCGAGACGACGAGGACCGTCGTCATCATCAGGAACGCGATGGCGACCTCGGCCACGAACGCGGCGCTCACGCCCCACCGTCCCGGGACGGTCGTGACGTACCCGACCGCGGGATGGGAGAGCCGGCCGCCGAGCGCGAGCGCCGAGAGGACGACGCCGGCGACGCCGCCGAGGAACTGCGCGGCCACGTAGAAGGCCGCGTCGTCTCCCCTGACCTTTCCGAGACGCCAGAAGGTGAGGGTCACGGACGGGTTCAGGTGCGCGCCTGACTGCTTCCCCCACGGGGAATACGCGATGGCCACGAAGGTCAGGCCCATGGCCAGGCCCATGAGGGCGCGCCGGCCGAAGCCGTTGGCCACCGTAGCCGCAACCGGGGACGAGGGGTGCCACAGGAGCGGGCCGAAGCCGCAGGCCGCCACCATGAAAACCGCGAGCCCGGCCGCCTCCATCAGGTACTCCGGGTAGTGACGTCGAAGGGTGTCGGACACGGCGTGGGTCACAGGGACAGGAGCGGGATGAGGGCTGCGCGCCAGCGGCGGCACGTCCGGGTCATCGAGCGGGTGGCTGCGTCCATCCGAAACCAGAGCCGGCTGGCGGTGCGAACGCGAATCCGATCCATGGCAGCCTCCAGGGCCTCCCCCGGCGGCTAACCGGCCAGGGGCGAGGTTGCCTTCTTGGATGCCAGGCGGGCTGTGCGGTTACGCGCGGCGGGGCGGACCGACTCTCCGGGGGCGTCGGCGAGCACCACCCGGTCGAGGCGGAGGACCTCGCCGACAGACCAGGCCTGGAACGGGCACCCCGCCGGGCGGTGGGGGGCGTCGCCGTCGGCGATTTCCGACACATGTCCCAGCCCTGCTTCGTCGAGGTGCCGCAAGACGGGCTCGACGAAGCGGCGACGAGCCTCGGCCTTGGCTTCGGTCGTCCCTCCGTTGACTCGGACCCACGCCTCGACGAAGGGGCCGATCAGCCAGGGCCAGACCGTTCCCTGGTGGTAGGCGCCGTCCCGGTCAGTCACTCCACCCGCGTAGCGGGGGGAGTAGTTGGGCTCACGCCGGCCCAATGATCGGAGTCCGAGCGGCGTCAGCAGTTCGCGCTCTACGCCGTTCACCACCTGTTTCGCCCGGTCCCCCTCGAGCAGCGCAAAAGGCAGCCCACCCACAGCGAAGATCTGGTTCGGCCGCAGCGCGGAGTCGTTCTTCCCCGCCACGTGATCCACGTCCACGACGTCGTAGAGGCCGGCCCGCTCCTCGTTCCAGAACCGGCGCTCGAAGCTCCGCCGGCCCTTCTCGTGGGCCTCGAGCCACCGCCGATCGAACGCGCCCCCGATCCGGAGGGCGTTGAGCCAGAGCGCCTCCACCTCGACAGGCTTGCCGATGCGGGGCGTCACCACCCAGTCCCCCACCTTCGCGTCCATCCAGGTGAGCTGCAGGCCTGGCTCGCCGGCGGAGAGGAGCCCGTCCGCGTCCATCCGGATCCCGTGCCGCGTCCCGCGCGAGTAGCCGTCGAGGATGGCGAGGACCGCGCGCTCGAAGCAGCCCCGCTCGGCGCCGCAGAAGCGGCAGCGCTCGGCGTCGCTCCGACCCGTGGACGCCTGCAGGTAGTCGTGTACCGCGACCACGTACCAGAGCGAGGCGTCGACGGAGTTGAACTCCGGCGCCTCCTCGGGCCGGTCCGGGAACCGGTTGGGGAGCATCCCCTCCGAGACCGCGTGCGACCACTCGAGGAGGATGTCGCGCGCCTCGTCGAGCCGCCCTGACGCGAGGCACAGCCCGCGGATGGCGATGAACGTGTCGCGGCCCCAGTCGGCGAACCAGGGGTAGCCGGCCACGATCGTCCGCCCCTCCCCACGCCGGACGAGGTAGGCGTCGGCCGCCCGCTCGAGTCGCGACGGGAAGGCCGCGCGCCGCCGCGCTTCCCCCCGGCGCAGCCGGTCGAGCGCGGCCAGAGCCGACGCGTCACCGCCGACGCTACGAGCACCCTCGCCTTCCGCGGCGAGAAGGAGCACGGCCTCGCCGCGCTCCAGATCGAACCGGAACGTCCCCGGAGCAGCGAGGTCCTCCACGTGGTCGAGCCCCCGGGCCTGCTCCTCCGCGTAGAGGAAGCCCCGGTACCAGTGGGGCTCGTGGAAGTAGCCGCCGCTCGCGAAAGCGGTCACGCCCGGAACCGAGCCGTACGGCTTCCACGTCACGCGATCGCCGCTCACGTCTGCGTCGAAGCGCAGGTCGGCGTTCTCGTGGTGGAGCGCGTGGTAGTCGCGGCCGGAGAGCAACGGTCGCACGGTGAGGGTGGCCGGACGTCGCTCGCCCTCGATCCGCCACGACAGCGCCACGACGTCGTGGTCGTGGGGGACGAACAGCTCGTGGACGACGACGGTGTCGTCGTCGAGGCGCCACGTCCAACGCGGCCACGGCTCGCTCGTGAAGGACTCGAGCCGCGAGGCGCCGTCCGGGCTCACGACGTCGGGCGCGTAGCGCTGCGACGACAGGGCGAAGCGGCCGTTCTCGGTCTCCACGAACGCATCGATACCGTTGACGAGGACGATGCGGCCGGTCGGCGGCTGCGTGGCCGTGAGGAGCAGCGCGTGGTAGCGCCGCGTGCGGACGAGAGAGGCCGTCCCCGAGGCGAAGCCTCCCCGGCCGTCGGCCTCCAGCCACTCCTTCTGTTCGGCGTCGAGGAGGGCCACGGCTCAGTTCCCCGCCTGCCGGATCTCGACCTCGGCGGCGGAGCGGCGCCGCGTCTTGCGCTTGGGCTCCGCCGGCGCGGCCCCGACGGCCTGGCCGCGGCTCGCCGTCGCGCGCGCGCGAGCTCCGTCTTCCAGGAAGCGAACGGCCAGCGCCGTCCATCCCGTCTGGTGGCTCGCCCCCACGCCGCGGCTCGTGTCGCCGCAGAAGTACTCGTGGAAGAGCACGAGGTCCTTCCAGTGCGGATCCTCGGCGAACCGCCGGTCGGCTCCGTGGCAGGGCCGTCGCCCCTTCTCGTCGGGAAGGAAGATGGCGGCGAGCCGCGAGGCGATCTCACGCGCGACCTGCCCGAGGTTCATCCGCTGGCCGGACCCCGTCGGGTACTCGACCTGGACGCGGTCGCCGTAGAACCGGTGGTAGCGCTCGAGCGCCTCCACGAGCAGGAAGTTCATCGGGAACCAGATGGGTCCCCGCCAGTTGGAGTTCCCCCCGAAGAGCCCGGTGTTGGATTCGGCGGGAACGTAGTCCACGCGGTACTCGCGCCCGTCGGCGTGGAATACATAAGGATGCTCGCGGTGGAACTGCGAGAGCGAGCGGATGCCGCCGGGGGCGAGGAATTCCTTCTCGTCGAGCATGTAGCGCAGCAGCCGCTCCAGGCGCTCCTGCGACGGGATGGCGAGGAGCGACAGCCCCTTGCCGGGGCCGCGGCCCTGGTCGCAGTACGAGATCTGGCGGGCGAGGTCCTTGCGGTTCTCGAGGAACCACTGGAGGCGCTTCTTGAAGCCGGGAAGCTTGTCGATGACCGCGTCCTCCAGGACCTCCGCCGCGAAGAGCGGGACGAGGCCGACGAGCGATCGCACGCGCAGCGGCGTCTCTCCGTCAGGCGTGTGGAGCTGGTCGTAGTAGAAGCCGTCCTGCTCGTCCCAGAGCCCCTTCCCGCCGAAGTGGTTCATGGCGTCGCTGATGGCCACGAAGTGCTCGAAGAACTTGCTCGCCATGTCCTCGTACGCGGGGTCCTCGCGGGCGAGCTCGAGGGCCATGGCGAGCATGGTGGCGCAGTAGAAGGCCATCCACGCCGTGCCGTCGGCCTGCTCGAGGTGCCCGCCCGTGGGCAGCGGCTGCGAGCGGTCGAAGACGCCGATGTTGTCGAGGCCGAGGAAGCCGCCGGAGAAGAGGTTGTGACCCTCCGCGTCCTTGCGGTTCACCCACCAGGTGAAGTTCAGAAGCAGCTTGTTGAAGACGCGGGCCAGGAAGACCCGGTCGCGCTGGCCGCGCGCGCCCGTCATCTTGTAGACGCGCCAGCACGCCCAGGCGTGGACGGGCGGGTTCACGTCCCCGAACGCGAACTCGTAGGCGGGGATCTGGCCGTTCGGGTGCATGTACCACTCGCGCAGGAAGAGCACGAGCTGCTCCTTCGCGAACTGCGGGTCGATGCGGGCGAAGGGGATCATGTGGAAGGCGAGGTCCCAGGCCGCGAACCACGGGTACTCCCACTTGTCGCACATCGAGATCACGTCGCGGCAGTGCACGTGCGCCCAGTCGGCGTTCCGGCCCTGGTGGCGGGCTTCCGGCGGCGCGGGCTGCGAAGGATCGCCGTCCAGCCAGTCCTTCACCACGTAGTGGAAGAACTGCTTCGACCAGAGGAGGCCGGCGTAGCCCTGGCGGATCGCCCGGCGCTCCTCGACCGTTCCCGCACCGACCCGCGCGTCGTAGAACTCGTCGGCCTCGCGCAGCCGCTCCTCGAAGACCCACTGGAACTCGTGGCCGAAGGGCTGCTTGGGCGCTTCCTCTTCGGCGAAAAGCCGGAGACGGAGCACGGCCTTGCCCCCCGCGGGGATCTCGAGCACGTAGAGCGCGGCCGCCTTCGTCCCTTTCTCCTCCGCGTTGACCGCGTCCTTTCGGCCCCGCACCACGTACTCGTGGAATGCGTCCTTAACGTAGGGGCTGGGATTCGACGTTCCGAAGAGCCGCTCGGCGTTCGTCTCGTTCTCGGTGAAGAGCAGCGCGGGAGCCGTTCCGTCCGGCCCCGCCGCCGCGGCGAGCCGGTAGCGCCCGAGCGTCTCGTGCTCGGCCGTGATCTCGGCCGGCCCCGTGCGGCGCAGCGACGGCCTGGAGTGATAGCCCTCGCTCGTGCGTCCCCAGGACCAGGTGTTGCGGAACCAGAGCTGGGGCAGCACGTGGACGCGCGCCGCCTCCGGGCCCCGGTTGTGGATGGAGAGGCGGACGAGGACGTCGTTCGGCGAGGCCTTCGCGTACTCAGCGAACACGTCGAGATAGCGGTTGCCGTCGAAACCGCCGGCATCCGCGAGCTCGAACTCCGCCTCGTGCTTGCCGCGCCGGCGGTTCTCGTCCACGAGCAAGGCGTAGGGGTACTCGGCGAGCGGGTACTTGTAGAGCGCTTTCATGTAGGAGTGCGTGGGCGTCGAGTCGAGGTAGAAGTAGTGCTCCTTCACGTCCTCGCCGTGGTTGCCCTCGGGCCCGGTGAGGCCGAAGAGACGCTCCTTGAGGATGGGGTCGCGCCCGTTCCAGAGACCGAGCGCGAAGCAGAGCCGCGCCTCTCGGTCGCAGAAGCCGAGGAGCCCGTCCTCTCCCCAGCGATACGCGCGGCTCCGGGCGTGGTCGTGAGGGAAGTACTCCCAGCACGCTCCCCCTTCCGAGTAGTCCTCGCGGACGGTGGACCACTGGCGCTCCGAGAGGTACGGCCCCCAGCGCTTCCAGTTCTTCTCGCGGCGGCCGTCCTCGTCGAGCCGGACCTGTTCCGCGCCCACGGGCGAGACCGTGACCGCGGCCTCGCCGCCGCCGGCCGGCGCGCCGCCCGCCTCGCGGGGCGGCGGCGGCGCCATCCGCACTTCCCAGGAGCCGAATTGCCGGACTTCCACCGTTTCCTCCCTCTAGCAGGCT
>JBKPBQ010000432.1:0-12674 GCA_046726955.1 Acidobacteriota bacterium | reverse complement strand
GCCCGGAGGTGTGCGGTCTTCTCGGCGAGCGCCGCCGCCTCTTCTTCCCGGTGCCGGCGCTCGGCCTCGAGAGCTTCCTTCTCGTCGCCCGCGCGCGCCTTCAGCGTCCAGCCCTCCCTCTCCGCGGCCGCGGCCAGCTCGCGGAGCGCTTCGGCGAGGGCGGAGTCGGCCCGCTCGCGGCGGTCGTGCAGCTCGCCGAGCCGCTTGCGGCCGGACTTCACCTGAGCGCGGGCCGCCGCGACCGCGGCGAGCAGCGTCGCCTGCTCCTTCTCCAGCAGCCGTCCCTTCTTCTCGTGCTCCTCCCGACTCCGCCGTGCGTCCTCGAGCACCTTGAGCTCGCGGGCGATCGAGGCCACGAGCGCCTTCGGATCGCCGATCGCCTTCGCGGCGAAGCCCGCCTCGCGCAGCCCGTCCGCGATGGCGCGGACGTCGCGCGCAGATTCCTCGACCTGCCCGTCCAGCTGCGCCAGCTCCCGCTCGAGCCCTTCGACCTCGCCTCGCGCCCGCTCCGCCGCGACCTGCCCGCGGCGCAGCGATTCCGAGGCGTCCGTCTCCGCCTTCTCCGCCTTGCGCAGCGCGGCGTCGGCGTCCCCGAGCGCGGGAACGGCGCCGCGCGGCACGGACTTGACGGATTGCGCGCAGACGGGACAGACCTCGCCGGCCTTGAGGTGACGCCGCAGCTCGTGCGCGGCGTGCGTCCTCTGCAGCTCCTCGCGCGCGGCGCGCGCCTCTTCCCTCTGCCGACGCGCGGCTTCCGCGGCCTTCTCGAGCGCCGACACTCCGGACTCCGCCACGGCCGCCGCCTTCCGCTTCGGCTCGACGCTCGCGCGCTTCTCCGCGCAGGCCTTGGCGAGCCGCTCCCGCCGTTCGGCGATGGCGACGAGCTGGTCCGCGACCGGCTTCGCCGGCAGGAGCACGGCGTGCCGGTCCGCGTCGAAGGCGATTTCCGCCAGCGCCGCCTCGTGGGCCTCGCGATCCCGCTCCAGCCGGGCGCGCTTCGCGTCGGCCTCGGCGAGCGTCGCTTCGGCCGCGCGCGTCCGCTCCTCCTCGCCGACGCAGTCGGACTGCAGGCCGTCGCGGTCGCGGCGCGCGTCGCGCACCCGGCCCGCCACTTCGATGCCCCCGCGGAGGGCCTCCTGCCGCCGCGCCACGGCGTCCCGTTCGGCTTCCGCCGCCGCGAGATCCTTTCGGATCACGTCCAGGTGCTCCGCCGTGGCGTCCGCGTACTCCGTGGCGAGCTGCTTGGCGATGAACTCGGCCTCGTGGCGGGCCTCGATGGCCTTGCGGTTGGCGAGCGTGTGCATCTGCTCGTAGACCTGCAGGTTCAGGAGCGCGACCAGGATCTTGCGCCGCTCGTCCGGCCGGCCTTTCAGGAAGGCGTCGAACTGCCCCTGGGGCAGGACCACGGAGCGGGTGAACGCGTCGTAGTCGAGGCCGACGATCTGCCGCACCTGCTCCTCGACCTCGCGCGAGCGGTCGGCGAGCGGCTCCCAGCCCTTGCCGTTCTTGCTCTCGAGCCGCGTCTGGGGCGTGCCGCCGCTGGCCCGGGCGGTGCGGACGATGCGATACGTCCGATCCGCCACCTCGAACTCCAGGTGGACGGTCACGCGCTCCGCCCCGTGGCTGATGAGCTGGCGATACTCCTTCGACACCCGCGGCACCTGGCCGTAGAGCGCGAAGACGAGGGCGTCGATGAGCGACGACTTCCCGGCCCCGGTCGCGCCCGTGATCGCGAAGAGGTCGAGCGACGAGAGGTCGAGCGACAGCTTCTCCTTGAAGGAGGTGAAGCCCTCGATCTCCAGGCGGCGGGGCCTCACCCGTGGGCCTCCTCGTAGAGCTGCTGGAAGAGGCGCGACAGCTCGGCCGCCGGCGGCGAGGCGTTCTTCCGCTCGTAGAACCGCGCGAAGAGCTCGCCCGGCGGAAGGGCGCTCGACGAATGGTGTCCGTTAGGCGGAGGCGCCACGCGCGGGTAGTCGAGCGTCACCTCGACGGCGTGGGGCAGGAGCTCGCGCACCTGCTCGGCGAGGCCCGGCACGGGACCTTCGGTGACGACCGCGACCCGCAGGTAATCGGACCCGAGCGTCCCCGCCTGCGCCTCGAGCTGCGCCAGCGTGCCCTTCACGTCGCGCAGCCGCTGCCCCGCCGTCACCGGCACCGACTCGATCGCGGGGGCGCGGCCCGGCTTCGCGTCGACGATCACCACCCGCTTGTCCTGCTCCACCTCCCCGAAGTCGAGCTCGAGGAGCGAGCCCGAATAGAAGGTGCGGGCCGGCGCCAGCACCTCCTGGGGACGGTGGAGATGGCCGAGGCCGATGTACTGGACGTTCGACGGCAGCTCCTCCGCGGTGAGCCCGTAGATCTGGCCGAGGTGGAGCGCCCGCTCCCCCGTGCCCACGCGCGCGCCGTCGATGAGCAGGTGCGCGAGGAGGATGTTGACCGTGTCCGGGCCGAGGCCTCGCGTGAGAAATCCGAGCATCTGCGACACCCGTCCCGCGTACGTCTTGTACCAGCCGTCCTCCGGACCCATGACGAGCGCCGCGTCCACGACCTTCCTTTCCGGAACGAAGGGCAGGACGGCGATCCGCGCTTCCTCCTTGCCGTCGCGGCTCGCCACGGACACGACGCCGCCTTCGGAGGGCGGCCGGACCTCCGCCCGGACGTGGATGCGCAGCCCCTCCAGCAGTGTCCTGAGGGCGCCCAGCCGCCGCGGGTGGTCGTGATTGCCCGCGAGCACGACGCAGGCGATGCGCTCCGGCAGCAGCCGGGCCAGGAAGTCGAAGACGATCTTCTCCGCCTCGGGCGGCGGAGAGGCCGTGTCGAACACGTCCCCCGCGACGAGGACGGCGTCCACGCGCTCCTCGATGGCGATCCGCGCCACCTGCTCGAGCGCGGCCGCGTGCTCGTCCATCCGCGAGCGGCCGCGGAGAGGCTTGCCGACGTGCCAGTCCGCGGTGTGGAGGAAGCGCATTTCTAGGAGTTGCGGAAGCCGCGGAAGACGTCTTCCTCAGCGCCCGCGGCCACGAGGGCTTCGCTGCGCCGCGTGGCCCAGGCGGGGAAGGGGAAGCGCACGAGCAGCGGCGTCGGGATCTCGGGCTGCTGGACGATCATGGTCCCCGGCTTGAGGATCCCTGCCCGGCCCCGCCCCGCCGCGCTCAGGAAGCCGTACTCCGGCCGCTCCGCCTCGGCCATGTCGAGGCGACCCACGACCCGGAGCGCCGCGTTGGCGACGATGCGCGGCTCCACCTCGCTCGCCGTCTGCTGCGCGCCCACGAGCACGATGCCGAGGCTCCGCCCGCGCTCCGAGATGTCGAGCAGGACCTCCTTGATCGGCCCCGAGCCCTCGCGCGGCGCGTACTTGTTGAGCTCGTCGAGGACCACGAACACGAGCGGGCGCGACGTCCCGAGCCCTTCCTTCTCCTCGAACATGCGCTTCAGGACAGCGCCGACGACGAAGCGCTTCGCCCGGTCGTGCAGGGCGTGAATGTCCACGACCGTCACCTGCCGCGCCTTCCAGTCCAGCCGATGGCTGTCCCGCCGGCCCACGTCGCGGCCGCGGATCAGGTGGCCGACGTGGCGGGCCGCCGCGTGCAGCCGGCGCTCGAAGGCGGCCACCGTGCCCGGCGCCGCGGGGTAGGCCCACCGCTCGGCGAGCGAGCGGTCGTCCGTCTCGCGCTCCGTGAGCAGCTCGACGAGCGCGTCGAACGTCTCGAGCCGCCGGCCCTCGATCTCGATCCACGCGTCGCGCGAGCTGCCCTCGCGCAGGGCGGCGGCGAGCTTCGCCTCGATCCGGTCCACGACGAACGCGAGCTGGCTCGTCTCGTGGTCGGCCTCGGCGAAGAGGAAGCGCAGCAGGCGCTCCTCGACGACCTCGCGGAGCGTCCAGAAGAACGCGGAGACGCCGTCGAGCCGGCTTCCCGTGGCGGGCAGCCGCTCCCGGGAGTTCGGCCGCACGGGGGCGAGGATCTGCACGCTGTCGAACGCCTCGTCGGGGATGCCCATCCGCCGGTAGCTGGCCCGGTCCTCGTCCTTGAGCCGCTCGTTCCGCTGGTCGAGGAACAGCAGGTCTTCGCCCTTGACGTTGAAGACGATCGCGTGCGTGCTCGCCGCCTCGCCCGCGAGCGCGCCGCTACGGAAGAGGCTCTGCAGGAGGAACGTCGCGTAGCTCGTCTTGGTGGCCACACCCGAGATCCCCGAGATGTTGACGTGCGCGCCGCGCGTGCCGTCCAGGAAGTCGAGATTGGCGAAGACGGGCTCGCCGTCGCGCGAGAGGCCGATGGGCAGGCGGCGCTCCATGGCGTCGAAGAAGAGCGCCATCTCCCGCCGCACGCCGGTGGCGCGCCGCACAGGCTGGCCGGGCAGCGGCGGGACGAAGATCTCGGGCTCGACGCGTGTCACTCGTACGTGCGCGGCCTGGGCGATCTGCGCGGGCAGCACACCTTTCTCAATAAGGAAGACGTCCGAGTCGAACTTCGCCCCCTCGTGGCGCGCCCGCACGAGGTCCACGACGCCGAAGAGCCGCACGGTCTCGCCGTGCGGCAACGGGGTCTCGACCTCCACGACGTCGTCGAGCTGCAGGAACTGCCCCTCCTCCACCCCCACCCAGAACTCGAGGGGCATGGCGTCGAGTGTCCCCAGGACGCGTCCCACCGGAGCGGTCATGCCGTCACCTCGTCGTGAACGTGCTCTTCGATCGCACGGCGGAGGAGCAGCGGGTCGCCGAGCAGGTGCCGCAGCCGGGCCTCGAGCCCCCCGATCGGGTAGAGGTTCTGCGGCGCGCGGGTGTCGCGGGCGGGATCGGAGGCGAAGCGCGGCACGTAGCGCGCGGAGAGATCGGCGAGCGCCGTGACGCGCGCGAGGTCGAGCGCCCCCGAGGTCTCGAGGCGCACGACGCCGGCCAGCGCCGTGTCCACCGGCCGCCCGTCGCCGAGACGCAGGTACCAGGAGTAGCGGGCCGCCCGCGCGCCCTCGATGAGGAAGACGGGCGTGCGCTCGCCGACCTCGAGCCGGCGGAGGAGCGCGGCCGGCTCGGGATCGAGATAGCTCTGGAGCAGCCGCTTCACGTAGCCGACGAGCGGGCCGTAGGCCTGCGTGACGTAGCTCAGCGGACCGTCGAGGAAGACGACGTCGCGCTCGGGGGCGAGCCGCTCCGCGAGCGCGGCCTCGCTGCGGCGCATGGCCGCCTGCAGCCCGTCGAGCGGGGCGACCGGCGTGTTCTCGGGGACGGTCTCGGGGGCGAACCGTACGGGCCGGCCGCCGATGTGGATCTCGACGGGATCCAGCGCGAGGCCGCCGCCGGCGATCGCGACCCGGCCGACGAGCTCGTGGCCCACGGCGGCCCGCTCGCCCACTTCGACCGCGCCCACGCCGAAGGATCCGAGCAGGCCGAAGACCGTCCGGGCTCCGTCTTCGATCAGGAGCCGAAGCTCGACGCGCCGGACGCCGTCCACGAACGCGGCCCGCCTGGGAAGCGGAGAGGGCCCCGGCCGGACGGCGCGCCAGGCCCGCGTCTCCACGGCGAGGTCGACGCGACCCGCCGGCTCCTCGTCGCCGAGCTGGACCGGTCCCTCGAACTCGCCGGTCCACGGGTCGAGCCGGAGCTTGTAGGAAGCCATGCTTCCGGCAGTCTAGAGTGAGGGCCCGCCAGGGGAGGTCCGGCGGGGGCTATCTCCTGGACGTGCAACTCGCTAGCGCGAGTCCCCCTGGGTCGCCGTGGAGCCCTCGAAGGGCAGGCTGCGGAAGAGCAGCTGAACGTGGCCGAGGCGAACGACATCGCCGTCCCGCAGCTCCCGGGCTTCCCCTAGACGCTCGCCGTTGAGGCTCGTGCCGTTTTTGCTCCCGAGGTCCTCGAGCGTCGCCCGGGAGCCTTCGATCCGGATTCGCGCGTGGTGGCGCGAGACGCTCGCGGCATCGAGGACGACCGCGGCCTCCTTGTCCCGGCCGAGGAGGTTCTCACCGGCCCGGAGCGACAGCACGCGGTCGCCCCAGACGAGACGGGGCAGCAGGCCGCGGCGGTCGGCGGAGCCGTCATTCGAGTCGCAGGCCTCCGCACAGAAGGCGTAGCCGAAGCGGTGCGCCGTCCGGATGAACCGCGGCCGCCGCGCGTCGTCCTCGAGCGCCTGACGAATGCCGTTGACGGCCTGGCTCAGCGTCGACTCGGAGACGAAGACGCCGGGCCAGACCGCGTCGCGGATCTGGGCCCGGGAGAGCGTCCGCGGGCGCCGCGCCACGAGCAGGCTCAGCAGCTCGTAGGCCTTGGGCTCCAGAGGCACGGGCTGGCCCGAGCGAAGGAGCTGCCGACGCTCCTGGTCGAGCTCGAAATCCCCGAAATGGAGCGACATAGGCCTCGTCCGAGACCGAAGGCGACGCAATCCTCACGCGTCCCTGAGGACATCCGAATGGTAGGCGCCGATTCTTGGTGAAGCAAGAACGCCTGGCCAGGCGGCTCGCGGAAGGAGCCGCCGATGTCGACCCGAACGCAGGTCGCCGGGTGTTTCTGTGTCGTCCTCGCCACGGGCGTCGCCGCCGGACCGGCAGCCGCCGCCGCCCCGAAAGGCGCACCCAATCGCGTCGCCGCGGTGGCGCCGGCCGTCCTTCCCCAACCCCCGACGACGGAAACCGGCTTCCTCCTCGACCGCCTCTCCAAGGGCGACCTTCGCCTCTGGCGCGCCATCGAGGAGGTCGTCGCCGCCTCCGATGCGACGGGAGCCCCGAAGTCGGCCACGTTGCGGCGGTTGTGGGACTGGGCCAGAAGCTCCAGGCACGCCCTGCACGTCGAGATGGTTGGTCCGTCTCGCCTGCCGGCGGGGACCGCCGGAATCTTCCGCGTGGAGCGGGTCGACCCCGCGGGGCGTACGCACGCCGTCGTGATCCGCCTCTGCCCCGAGAACGTTCGCCGCGCGAAGGCCAGCGGAGGGCCGGACCCGATCGAGACTTTCGTCCGGTTCGAGGGTCTCACCGAGGTCGAGAGGTTCGCCGAGGTGCTCGCCCACGAGCTGGCCCATGCGGAGTACTTCCTCGAGAGCCCCGAGCGCCTGGCGCACCTCGAAGTCGCGCAAGGCACGATCGAGGAGCTCCTCTCCCGGGCCGCGCGAGCGAAGGGCCCCAGGGGAGCCGTCTACGAAGAGCTCGCGCGTCTCTCTCGGGAGCCGCTGGCCGTGCTCGCCTCGTGCGAAGCGCACGCGGAGGCCGTGGAAGCCGCTGTCCTCCGGGAGCTGGCCCGGGATCGCTGAACGACCCGTCGAGTGTAGACTGCCGCCTCCCAGCAGGAGGCACCGATGGCGACAGCGCCGTCCCCCGGTCCCGTCTCTCCCTTCGCCGCGGCCCGCGACGCCTTCAGCCACACGCGCCGGCAGCTCTTCCCGATCAAGCCGGAAAAGTGGATCGTCCTCGGACTGCTGGCCTTCCTCGACCAGTGCGGCCGCACGCTGCGGGGCGGCGGCGGCTCGGCGGGGAGCGGTGGCGGCCACGGGTCGCGTTCACCGGAAGAATGGGGGCCCGATCTCGAGCAGGCGAAGGAGGCGTTGCTGCGAGCGGGCGAGTGGCTTTCCGCCCACGCCGGGCTCGTTGCCGCCGCGGCGGTGGTGGGGCTCCTCGTCTTCGCGGTCGTGGCGGCCGCCGTGCTCTGGGTCAACGCGCGGGGCGTGCTCATGTACGCGGACGCGGTGGCGACCGGACGGGCCGAGCTGGGCCGGCCCTGGCGCGAGCACGCGGCCGCGGCGTCGTCCTACTTCGACTGGAGCCTGGGCATCACGCTGGCCGGCGTCTTCACCGTGCTCGTCGCCGCCCTCATCGTCGGGGCCACGCTCTTTGCTTTCGCCACCGGCCGGCTGCAGGGGACCGGCTGGCTCACGCTCGTGGCGATCCTCCCGGTGCTCGCGCTTCTCCTGCTCGCCCTCCCGCTTCTGGCACTCGCCTCGGTGCTGCTCCGCGACTTCGTGGCTCCGCTGCAGCTCGCGACCGGGCTGCCCTGCGAGGCCGCGGTGCGCCTGCTCGAGTCGCTGATCATCGCGCAGCCGGGCGTGTTCGTGCTGTACCTCGTGCTCCGGCTGCTGCTCGCGGTCGCCACCGGAATTGCGATCGCGATCGGAGGCTGCCTCACCTGCTGCGTGGGCTTCCTGCCGATCGTCATGCAGGTCGTCTTCCAGCCGTTCTTCCACTTCGAGCGCGGGCTCGGCCTCATGCTGCTGCGGCAGCTGGGCTACGACGTCGCCGCGCGCCTGACCGGCGGAAGCGCTACGGCGTAGGCGGGGTGTCCGGGACCTCCATGTCGACGTAGTCCGCGTAGAGCGGTCCGCCGTCGAACGAGCTCGCCTCGACGCGCACGGGCGACCCGACCTTCACGATCGCGCGCGTCGCCGCCTCGTTCCCGAACCGTCCGTTGGTTCGGATGTAGTGGGTCGTGGACGCGAGCCCGATCGAGACCACACCTTCGGCCGTCTGCACGTCCAGCCGCGTGTCGTCGGCCGCCACGATCGTCCCCGTCACGTCACGGTGGACGAGCGGGTGCTTCCGCGCGAACTCCTGCGCCTCCTCGGCTTGCTGGTGATAGACAACCCCCATCGCGGCGAGCCCCGCCCAGTAGAGCGCGGTGAGCAGGACCCCGACGACTCCACCGACCCAAACTCCCTTTGTGGCCCCCTGGAACCGGAGGCGTCTCAGCAGCAGGGCCACGGGGACGAGATAGATCCACTGGAAGAGGCCGATGAACACCCAGAACGGCAGGACGATCAGGCTTCCCTCCTGGCCGAGGAACCCCGCGCCGAGGCCGATCAGCAGACCGCTCGCGACCACGTGAAGGCAGCCCGTCCCCATGCACCCGCCGGCGAAGGGCAGCCCCTCGCCCTTCGCGGGGATCAAGGATTCCAGCGCGTCCTTCGGGAAGGACATCGTTCTACCGGGACCCTCCGTAGTGCAGGACGTCGCGGAGGATCGACCATCGGTGCTTCCCCGACCCGGGATCGCGCCCGAGGATCCAGTGCTCGTAGAGCGCCTGGATCGTGCCGTCCTTCTTCTTGAGGTCGATCCACGTCGCGAGATACCGCGTCATCTCGAGGTCGTGGCGGCTCACGGGATAGGCCAGGGGCAGACGGATGTCGAGAGGCTTTGGAACGGCGACGGCGAACGCCGGGTGCAGCAAGGTCAGGAACGAACCGCGCTCGGCCGTGAGACACACGGCGTCCACCGGCGCGCCTTGTCCGCTCAGGAATCCCTCGACGTCGCGCATGGGGACGGGGATGACTTCGAGGTTCGGGAACTCCCGCCTCAGGACCGTGAGGAAGTACGGGAGATCGGGGGCGGCGACACGCAGACCCTCTTGCCCCCTCACCCAGGCGGCGCTCGAGAACTCGGCGCGCCGATAGTCCCGGACCACGAACGAGAGAGTCTCGTCGAGGTAGGGCGGCGAGAAGTCGAGCTGGCCCACCCGGCGCGTGATCATGAAGACGCCGCCCATGACGAGGTCGTAGCGCCCGGCTTCGAGCGCGCCCGCGAGGCCCTCTCGCGGCACCGGCGCGAGCTCGAGCGCGACCCCGAGGTCGCTGGCGAGCGTGTAGGCCATCTCGACGTCGAAGCCGACCAGCTCACCGCGCGCGTTGAAGAACGTGTAGGGGGCCTGGCCCTCCACGTAGCCCACGCGGACGAGCCCTCGCTTCTTGACCGCGTCGAGCACGGACGCACCGGGCCCCTCGGGGAGAGGCAAGGGGTCGGGCACCTGACGGAGGATCACCGCGGGCTCCGCCGGAGGACGGAGCAGACCCATCCCGCGGGCCAGCCGGTCGCCTTCGTACTCGCCCGCCCCCATCGCGCGAAACGTCAAGCCGAGGCCGACCACGATCAAGCCGGCCAGGCCCGCGGCCACGAGGAGCTCGCGGGCGATGCGTGCCGGAGAGATCCGAAGCCCGCCGCGAAGCGCGTAGGTTCCCACGATCGCGATGACGACCATGTGCATGGCGGCGGCGATCGTGCCGACGCGCGAGTTCAGGACGCTCGTGGCGATGAAGAGCTGGAAGGTGTCCATGGGCACGCGCGCGAGGTCGAGCAGGAAGGGGATCGCTCCGGTGACGCTGCCGAACAGGCTCACCACACCGGCCACGACGAGGCGCGGGTAGTCGACGAGGCGGAGCGCGGTCTCTGAGTACCAGGCGGCGAAGAGGACGAAGCTCAAAGACATGATCTTGGCCACGTTGGGGAAGTTGTAGAACGCGGGGACGATCACCTCGGGCAGGGCGCGGTCCTGCTCGTCCGAGACCACCTCGGCCAGCAGCTCCTTGCAGCGATCGATGAGCGTGGGCAGGACGACGAACAGGTCGCCCGTCATGAAGGCGGTGATGAGCACGTCGCGCATCGACCGGAGGACGCGGCGGGCGGGGATCGGGGTCACGCACGCAATGAGGACGGGGAGGACGTAGAGGGCGACGAAGAGGGCCATGACGCCGTACGCGATCAGGTACACGCGGAGGCGCGCGAGCTGGCCGAGATCCACCGTCCCCGTGAAGTGCGCGGCGATGGCGAAGACGCCGATGGGAGTGAGGCGGATGAGGAAGCGGTTGGCCCGGGCCAGGGCGTCCTCGAGCACCGCCAGCGAGTCGAGCAGCCGCTCCTTGCGGGGCGCGTTCATGAGCGCCGCCCCCACTACGATGCTGAACACCACCACCGCGGGCACCACGCTGTTCGCGAGGGAGTTGAACGGGTTCGAGGGCACGTAGAGCGAGACGAGGTCGACCGCCGGCCGGTCCTCCACGAGCGTCGTGCTGAAGAAGGACGCGGTCTGGATGGCGGGGAACGCGAGCGGCATGAGGAGCACGACCCCGAGCGCGACCGCCCACAGCACGAGCGTGATCGTGCCCACGCGCAGGAAGAGCGTCTTCGCCTGCCGGGGATCGAGCCTTCCGATGCCTCCGACGAGCGACACCGTCAGATAGGGCAGGACCGTCATCTCGAGAAGGCGGACGAAGGCGTCGCCGACGAAGAGGAAGGGCTCCGCCCGTTCCCCGAGGAACAATCCCACCCCCGCCCCGAGGCCGAGCCCGATCAGGATCTTGGCGGTGAAGCCCATCGCCGGGGGCATCTTCCCCGGCGGCGGCTCCGGGATCAATCGGCGCGGGAGCGAAGAGCCCGAGCCGGCGTCACTCCTGCTTCCTCACCGTCGGGTACTCGATTCCCAGCTGCTCCAGGTACGTCTTGTACCTCGTCGGATCGTAGTAGTACTGCTTGAGCTGCGGCAGGAACCTCTCCATCTTGTCCCGGTTCAGATCGACGACCGGCTGGTCTTCCGGGGCGACGAGCGGCGTGTACTTCAAGTCTTTCGTCTGGACGTCGTTGAAGTAGTCCCACGCCTGCTTCACGAGGACAGGAGACAGGAGGAAATCGAGCGCGGTGAGCGCCTGCGCCTTCGCTCCCGCCGTCGAACCCTTGTGCGCGATGGGCGTCGCCATGGCGACGGCGTCCACCCAGCTGTGCCCGGGAGTGTTGGGGATGTTGGCGGGATAGCGCAGGTACACCGTGGGCACGTTCCAGGAGATGTCGCCGATGTCGTCGGACCCGCCGCGCTCGGTTCCCGGCGAGGGCGGCTTGAGCTCGTCGACCTTGGACTTGAGGCCCTCCACCGGGGCACCGATCTCCTTTTGAAGGGCCCGGGCCAAAGTCTGGTCGGCGTCGCTCCACGACGGCATGCCCACGCGCTCGATGTTCCTCTGCTGGGCTTCGGCAACGACCTTGTTGAAATTCGGCGGCCAGGCCGAGCCCACCAAGCGCCGCGTCACCGTCGTGCCGGTCATCATGGTGGCGGCCTGGGCCATCGTGTTGCCGAGGTCGTAGTTCTCCCGGATCCGGGGGTAGTCCAATTCGCGGAAGAAGTACCAGACCGCGGCCTCCGAGGGCACCACGTTGGGCTGGTCGCCCCCGTTGATGATGACGGAGTGCGAGCGCTGCTGGAGACGCAGGTGCTCGCGGCGGAAGTTCCACGCGGTGTCCATGAGCTCCACCGCGTCCAGCGCGCTGCGCCCGTCCCAGGGGGCCATCGCCGCGTGCGCGGCCTTTCCGTGGAAGAAGTACTGGACGGAGACGAGCCCCTGCGGCGCAAACGACTGGCCGTACTGCGTGCCGAAGGCATCGTCGACGTGCGCTCCCAGGACGACGTCGACGTCCTTGAAGAGGCCGGCGCGTACCAGGAACGCTTTCGTCCCCAGCAGCTCCTCCGCCACACCCGGGAAGAGCCTCAGCGTGCCGGCGATGTGGTGCTTTTGCATCAGCTCGCGGAGGACGAGCGCGGCGGTGACGTTCACCGCCTGCCCCGAGTTGTGCCCCTCGCCATGGCCGGGCGCGCCCTCGATGATCGGGTCGTGATACGCGACCCCCGGCTTCTGCGAGGCGCGAGGGATGCAGTCGATGTCGGTCATGAAGGCGATCACCGGCTTGCCGGAGCCATGGGTCGCCACCCACGCGGTCGGGATGCCCGCGACGCCGCTCTCCACCTCGAATCCGTTCGCTTTGAGGACGTCCGTCACGTAGCGAGACGTCTCGTGCTCCTGGAACCCGAGCTCGGCGTAGCTGAAGATCTGATCCACCATCTGCTGCGTGAAGACCGCGCGGCGGTCGATTTCCCGGAGCGCCTCGCTCTTCAGGGCTTCGAGGTTTGCCGGCTGGCCGACGACGGGAAGGACGACGAGGCCCACGAC
>JBKPBQ010000431.1:0-3970 GCA_046726955.1 Acidobacteriota bacterium | reverse complement strand
GGCGGAGCTCCTCCGTCTCGGGATTCGATCGCTGGATCCGTTGCCCCTTACGAGCGCGCTCGACGGCGGCTACTCCGAAGCGGGCTTCGAGCGGCTCGCGGTCCGCGCGATGGATCCACGCGAGCTCTCGGCCTGGCCCAGCACGTGTGTCCGCCGGCTGTCGTTCGGCGGCGACCGCACGTTCGTCCGGATCGACGCACGCGGCGCGGGACGGGACGGCCGCGGCCGGTAGGATGATAGGCAGCATGGGCGTCGATCTCCTCCTCGCCAGCCAGAATCCCGGAAAGCTGAACGAGATGAAGCAGCTCGTGGAGGGCTTGCCCTTCCGCGTGCTGGGACCGCGCGACCTCGGCATCGCCGACTCGCCCGAAGAGACGGGCTCGACGTTCCTGCAGAACGCACGGCTGAAGGCGCTCCACTACGCTCGCGTCTCGGGCCGGCTGACGGTGGCGGACGACTCGGGCCTCTCGGTCGACGCTCTCGACGGCGGGCCGGGACTCTACTCGAGCCGTTTCGGCGGAGAGGGCGCGAGCGACCTCGACCGCAATCGGCTGCTCCTCGCCAAGCTCGAGGGCGTTCCTCGCGAGCGGCGCGGCGCGCGCTTCACGAGCGCGGTGGTGGTGGCCCGGGGCGGCGTCTCACTCTTCGAGGCACAGGAGTCGGTCGACGGGTTCATCGCGGACGAGATGCGGGGGGCGAACGGCTTCGGCTACGACCCTCTCTTCTTCTACCCGCCGTTCGGCAGGACGCTCGGGGAGGTCCCGCGGGCCGACAAGGACCGCGTGAGCCATCGGGGGAAGGCGTTCGCCCGTCTCAGGGAGTTTCTTCGCGGGCTTCCGGAGGCGCGAGGGACCTAGGCCGTCCGCTTCTTCAGCTCGAACTCGCCCAACGCCTTCTTCTGGAGGACGACGAGCTCCTTGATCCCCTTGTCGGCGGCGGCGAGCAGATCGCGCATCTCCTCGTCGCTGAACGGATCGCCTTCGGCCGTGCCCTGGACCTCCACGAAGCGGCCGCGGCCGGTCTTGACCACGTTCATGTCCACGTGGGCGGTCGAGTCCTCTTCGTAGGCGAGGTCCAGGCGCACCTCGTCGCCCACCTTGCCGACGGAGACGGCGGCCACGAAGTCGAGGACCGGCAGCTCGAGGATCGTCCCCGCCTTCTTCATGTGGCGGAGCGCCTCCACGAGGGCCACGAAGGACCCGGTGATCGACGCGCAGCGCGTACCCCCGTCGGCCTGGATGACGTCGCAGTCCACCCAGAGAGTGCGCTCACCGAGTCCCTTGGGGTCGACCACCGCCCGCAGGGACCGGCCGATGAGGCGCTGGATCTCGTGGGTGCGGCCGGAGGGATGCCCCTTCGCCGCCTCGCGCTGCGAGCGCGTGGTCGTCGCGCGGGGGAGCATGCCGTACTCGGCGGTGATCCAGCCCTCGCCCTTGCCCTTCAGGAACGGGGGCACGCGGTCCTCCACGCTCACCGAGCAGACGACGCGCGTGTCTCCCACCTCGATGAGGCAGGAGCCCTCGGCGTGCTTCAGGTACTTCGGGGTGAAGCGGACCGTGCGGAGCGCGTCGGCCGACCGGCCTTCGGTGCGCATGGGAGCGCCTGCCTTCTTGTCGAGGAGCGAGGGGTCGATCTGCGGCTTGAAGTCGCCGATGCGGAAGCTCATGGGCGCGCGCCGGCGGCGGGGGCCGCGGCCGGCTTCTCGAGCCCGTAGAGCCTGCGGTACTGCTCGCGCCCGGCGAGGATGATCATGACGTAGTTGCGCGTCTCCGTGAAGGGGATCGTCTCGATGAACTCCTCCGCGCTCAGCCCGGGATGGACGAGCGCCCAGGCGTCCACCCGGTGGGGTCCCGCGTTGTAGGCGGCGAGCATGCGCTCCACGGCGCCGTCGTAGCGGTCCGACATCTGGCGGAGGTAGCGCGTGCCGAAGTCGAGGCTCGTCGAGGGATCGTGGAGGGCGGCGCGCCTATAGCGCACCGAGAGGTCGCGCGCGAGCTTGCGGCCCGTGGCCGGCATGACTTGCATGAGCCCCCGCGCGCCCGCGCGGCTCAGCGCTCCCGCATCGAACGTCGACTCCTGCAGGATGAGCGCGGCTACGAGCGCGGGGTCGAGGCCCTCCTCGGCCGCCTTGGCCTTCAGCGTCTCCTCGAACTCGATCGGGTACAGGATGCGCCAGACCTCCTCGGGCAGCGACTCGCCGGCGGCGGTGACGTACTCCGGGAAGGCCTTCTTCATCGAGATGATGGCGGGGCGCAGCCGGCCGCGCCGCCAGTCGATCCAGGCCATCGTGGCCTGGCCGCGGCGCGAGAAGGGGAGCGGCTTCAGCTCGGCCTGCGCCGCCTCGAGCTGGTCGATGAGCAGGAGCTGGCGCACGCGCTCCTCCTGCTGCTCCGGCAGCTCTCCGTCGGGCGGGGAAGCGGGGACGAGCGAGGGCGACGGCCCCGCGGCGTCCGCGGGGGGCGGGGGCAAGCGGGAGAGCGCCTCCTTGGCGCGCAGGCCGTGGTACGCGTAGCGGTAGCGCCGGTCCGTCTCCTCGTAGAGGCCGCGGGCTCCTTCGACCTGGCCCTGGGCGGCGCGCGCACGTCCGGCCCAGTACAGGAACCCGGGGGTGGCGCTCGAAGGCGGACGCACGCGCGCCGTCTTCTCGAGGCTCTGCGCGGCGAGCTCGTAGCGTCCCGCGCGATAGTCGCTCCACGAGACGCGCCAGCAGGCCCGCTCCGCGTACCGGCCTTCGGGGTATTCCTCGAAGATCTTCCGCCAGTAGGGGACCGCCTCCTCGTCGCGCGCGTCCTTCTGGTACTCGTTGGCGAGGGCGAGGAGTGCTTCTTCGGCCCAGGGCGTTCCCGGGAACTTCGCGACCACGTCGGCGAAGCCGTCGACGGAGGCGCCGCGCCGATAGCGGATGCGCGCGAGCTGGTAGCTCGCTTCCGCGGCGTGAGGCGAGGCCGCGGGTACGGCGCGCAGGAGCTTCTCGGCCTGCACGTCGCGCCGCAGCGCGAGGAGGGCGCGCGCCTGACGAACGCGCACGATGTCGGCGTCGGTGTCACTCAGGGCCGAGAGCGAGATCACGCGGAAGGCGGCGGCGGCGTCGCTGTTGCGGCCGACGTCGAGGAGCGCCTGGCCCTTGCGCATGTAGCGGGAGGCGCGCTCGTCCGCGGGCTCCGCCGGAAGGAGAGAGGCGAGGGCGGCGAGGCGCGGTGCCGCCTTCTGGGCCTCGACCGACGCGGGAAACTCCCGGTCCAGCCGGTCGTAGGCGAGAGCGGCCGCGCGGCGATCGCCGCGGCTCTCGTGGACCTCGGCCAGCCGCGTGAGCAGGGCCGGAGCCTGGGCCGGGCACTGGCCGGCGGCGCGCTCCAGGGGATCGGTTGCGAGCTGCGGAGCTCCCGCCTTGACGAACGCTTCCGCGGCCCCGGGCAGCGCGACGCAGGCGACGGGCGTCGTCCCGGCCGAGGCCGCGGCGAGGTAGGAGTGCGCCGCGGGATCCCACGTCTGGAGCACTTCCTGCGCCTGGGCGATCGCGAGCAGCGCCTGGTCGGCCACGAGCGTCTGCTGGATGTCCGGGTGGCTCAGGAAGGGGAGGGCCTCCTTCGGCTTCTGCGCGCCGAGCAGCGCGAGCCCTGCCGCGAGCTGCGCGAGCCCCGACGTCGCGGTCCCGGGGTACGCGGTCGATACGCGCCGCATCGCGTCCACGGCCGCGGTCGTGCCGCCGGCGACGCTGCGGGCCACGGCCTCGCGCAGCGCCTGCTCCTCGCGGGTGCGGGGCTCCGCCGTCACGCGGTAGGCCGGTGATGTGGCCGCGGAGAGGACGCCGACGAGAACGAGGAACGGTGCAGGCAAGGCTACTGGGACGATACTACATCGGGCCGAGGGCTCCTGCATCGCCCCCGGCCAGGATGCGCACGAGCTCGTCGAAGAAGTAGTTCGTGGAGTCGCGCACCCCGGCAGGCACCCGGTCCGCGTACATCTGGCG
>JBKPBQ010000430.1:0-13202 GCA_046726955.1 Acidobacteriota bacterium | reverse complement strand
CTGTAGGTCTGCGAGCGGTCCTTGGCGAGGGAGCTCCGCAGGTTGTCGAACAGCTCGATCGGCAGGCCCTCCGGATTGGACGCGGACTTCAGCATGATCGGCGGTACGGCGGCGATGAGGACCGCCTTGGCGACACGCTTCGTGCCGTGCCGCCCGATGTAGCGTGCGACTTCTCCGCCGCCCGTCGAGTGGCCAACAGCCGTGACGTCTTTGAGATCGAGGGTCTCGATTACCGCGGCAAGGTCGTCCGCATACCCGTCCATGTCGTTCCCGGAAGAAGCCTGATCGGAGCGGCCATGGCCACGCCGATCGTGCGCCACTGCTCGGAAGCCGTTCTGCGCGAGGAAGAGCATCTGGCCGTCCCAGGCGTCGGAGCTGAGCGGCCACCCGTGCGAGAAGGTCACGACCGGGCCTTTGCCCCAGTCCTTGTAGTAGAGCGTCGTACCGTCTTTTGCCTTGATCGTGCTCATGTCCTTCTCTCCCAAAGGATTGCGTTCGCCCGCGACTTCGTGGCCGCCGGCGTACTCGCTAAGACAGGACACCGCCAGGTTCTGTGACACCGCCTGGTGGCCGTGGACGAAGGAGGTTCCGGGCGATCGCGGCGAACGACTGTCACAGATTCCGTCGCTGATCGGTCTTTACCAACGAGGACTGCCTGGGCAGGAATCTATGGACAAGCCTCGCATCTTCCTGGGCTCGTCGGCACAGCAGGAGAAGCTGCTGCAGGCGCTGACGCGCGGTCTCGAGGGCGTCGCGCACGTAGAGCCCTGGACGACTTCGTTCAATCCCGGCACCACGGCACTGGAGCGGCTGGTCGAGCTCTCGCGTCAGGTGGATTTCGCCGCGTTCGTGTTCGCTCGGGACGACTGGACGACGCACAGCCCGCCGGCATCGGATGCCGCGGCCCCCGGCCAGGCCTCTCCGCGAGACAACGTGGTCTTCGAAGCGGGTCTGTTCGGCGGCACCCTCGGAATGCGCCGGACTTTCATTCTCCACGCCAGTGGCTCGAAGCTTCCGACCGATCTCCTCGGTCTCACGACGGTACGGTACGGCGAAGCGACGACGGCCGCGGATGTGAAAGCCGTCACCCAGAGGCTTAGGCAGGCGATCGAGAGCGAGGGCCGCCTCGCCCGCATCGAGGGGTGCTGGTGGCAGTTCTCCCTGACGGAGCGCACCTCCCAGGAACCTTCGGCCGTGAGCCTCCTGCGAATCTCGCGAGACCGCGGCGGGGCGTTGGACGTGGGCGGCCGCGCGTGGCAAGAGGATGGGATCCTGTCCAATCGATACTGGAGTGAAGCGACGAAGGAGAAGAGAGATCCTTCCGGTGTCTTCTACTATTGGAACGGAGAACGGCCTCGCCACCCCAACGCGCCGCAGCTGCACGGGACGGGAGAGATCCGACTCGAGTCCGCCGATCGCGCGGCCGGGTACTGGATAACTCGCTCGGACACCGACCCCAACCTCAACGCGCGGACGTCCGGCACTTACTTGCGCGCCGACCCCGGGGACTTGAGCATCCTCGACGGCCCTGATGATCGGCAGCGTGCCGAGCTGATCGCAGATCGGCTGAAGCGTTGGAAGTCGATGACGAACGCCTGATATCAGCTCATGCCCGCCGCGCTCGCCACGGCTCCCCTCGCTTCCAGCACGAGCTGCGTCTACAGATCGTAGAGCTCGAGCGCCAGCCCGACGGGGTACTCTCATCTTCCGTCACCATCTCAGCATCGGCAGCGGGCTCAGCGGGTGCGACCGAAATCGCTCGAATGCCAGTTGCGCCAGACGCCGGTGAAAGCCCGCATTGGGCCAGGTCGTGAGGATCTGACGTAGCCGTTTCCGCGGCACACCGTAGGCGATGACTCCCCTCGACACGTCCACCCAGTCCGCCCGCCGAAATGGCTCGACCAACCAATCCGGGTCCCCTCGGTACGCAGAGACCTTGTGATGCTCGCGGATCATCGTGGTGATCTCCGGCACCCACTCTGGCCGGCTGCAGCTCCTCAAGTAGTCCGTCGCCAGCTCGATCGACGGCGGCAGGTAGTCGAAGGTGTGGGCAGTCCAGATGCCCAGATCGTGCATCGCGGCCGCGATCGCGATCTTGTCATGGCTGTCGGCGTCGGGCGGCCGCAGGGCCGAGCAGAGATTCGCGACCCGGTAGGCATGGTTCCGGTAGGCCGGAAGATCGGCGCCCAGCTGTGGAGCATGGGCGAGCAAGACGTCATCGAGGACGCGGAGCTCCGTCAACTCTCCTTGCCGTCCCTCCCTGCCGCCCTTGGAACCCACGCGAGATCGGGCTCATGCGAACCGCTTGACGAACTCGAGCGCCTTCTCGGCGACCTCCCGCCAGCCGGCGTCGATCGTCAGCGCGTGCCCGCGGCCCGCCATCTTCACGATCTCGGTTACGCCCTTGTTGCGCTTCTGCTTCTTGTAGGCCGCGTTCGCGATCGCCCAGGGGACCGTCTGGTCCGAGTCGGCCGAGACGATCAGCATCGGACCCCGCTCCGGGTTCCTCGAGTCGACCTTCGCCTCTGACCACGGGTTGAGGTTCGCGGACGCCGCCTGGAAGAGCGGCTCGCCGGCGCCGGGGACGGAGTAGCCGAGGTAAAGCTCCTTCGCCTCGTCCTCGCCGACCACGTTCGCGAAGCTGTAGCGGAACTGCTCGTAGCTGAGCGGGACGGCGCGGTACCAGTTCGCCGGGTTGCGCAGGGCGACGCTGGCCGAGCGCAGCGCCGGGATCGGCAGAGGGAGCACGCCGCGGAACGGAGCAGGGCTGATCGCGACCGACGCAGCGGCGAGCCCGCGCCCCGCGAGAATCATGGTCAGCAGGCCCCCGAAGGAGTGGCCGATGATCACCGGCTTCCGCTTCAGGCGGCGGATGATCGCCTCCTCGTAGTCGGCGATATCGGTGATCCCCTTGCCCGCGAACACCTCGGGGTGCTCTCTGGCCTCCGCGACCGTCTCGGGATCGTCGGGCCAGCCCGGTGTCAACGCCACGTAGCCGGTCTCCTCGAACAGCGTCACCCAGCGGTCCCAGCTCGAGGGCAGCAGCCAGAGCCCGTGAACGAAGACAACGGGTGTGGCGCTCGAGGCGTTCGCGCGTGCGACCTGCCCCGCCTCGTGATCAGTGATGGACGGCACGGTCGTCGCCATGGTTATGTCTCCTCCTCGTCTCTCATGAGAACCAGGGCGTTACGCGTTCTGGCGCTAGCCTGCGTCTACCCGGCCGATATCCCCTTCGAGGATCACTGGATACGTCTTGAGAGGCTCCCGCGCCGGGCCACGCGTTACTGCGCCCGTGCACACATTGAATTGCGACCCGTGCCAGGGGCACGTCACCGTCGATCCGTCGAGGGTGCCTTCGTTCAGTGGCCCTCCCACGTGCGTGCATTTGGCCTGTGTGGCACAGAGCTTTCCCGCGACGTTGAACACGGCCACGGTGCCGACGAGCAACGCAGCCCCCGGCGGCACCTCGTCCATCCGGAACTCGCCGCTCTTTAGTGTGGTCGGCTCGCTCTCGCTCTTCATACAGCTCTCCTTGCTTCTCCGAACCGCTGAGGCCGGGCCATCACGCTCTCGGCGTCGCCGAGGAGCCCGGCTGACCAGCGCCCCGCTGGGAGCCGCTGCGGACTTGCCCTTTCGGCGTAGATTGGCTGAGCCAGGAATCGAACGTCGTCTCACCAAGACGCGCCTCATCCCCCGGAACGAGAGTGCGCTCGCCCAGCTCCGCACCGTAGTAGCGCGCGCCTGGATCCGCGACCACCTGGCGCGGGTCGTTGCGTGCGGCGAGGCCCCGCCGAATGAACTCGTCGAAACGGAGTGCTTCGGGCCCCCCGATCTCGATGGTGCCATTCAGCGGCTTGCCCACCGCGGTCCTGGCGACCGCGGCCGCGACATCCTCCGCGGCCATGGGTTGGATCAGCACGGGTGGCAGGCGAACCGTGGTGCCCTCAGTAGAAGCGTCCGCAATGCCGTTGGCGAACTCGTAGAACTGCGTGGCACGGACGATCGAGTATGCGATGGGTGAGGCCTTGATCAGGGTTTCCTGCGCCATCTTCGCGCGGACGTAGCCGCTCCCAAGGAATGCGGGACGATCGGTGCCGACGATCGAAAGCGCCACGTGATGTCCCACCCCGGCGACTGCTTCGGCGTCGAGGAGGTGACTGGTGGAAGTGAAGAAGAACTTCAGCACGGCCGCGTCCTCGAAGGAGGGAGAGTTCGAGACGTCGACGACCACCGAGGCAGCTCTCAGCGCTTCGGCCAAACCCTCGCCAGTGAGAGTGTTGACGCCCGAATCCGGTGATGCCGCGACCGCCTCGTGCTGCTGCTCGCGAAGCTTCCTGACGACCTTCGACCCGATCAGCCCGCTTCCGCCGATCACCACGATCCTCATGACGGCGCTCCCTGTTACGGCCGAAGGCGCCCGCGCCACCGGTCCTACTCGCCAAGACAGGACTGCCGATCGCTTTGTGACATCGAGCGGGGACCGTCGTCAGACGGCGAGCGCCTCCGGGAACGTGCAGTAGAGCGGGGCCCCCGGAGTAGGCCTTTGGTCCAATAGCCGAGCGCTGCCCGATCGAGGATAGACTGCGAGTTACCGTCGAGTGGGGGCGGGGCCAACCCCTCGCGCCCGCCACCAGGCCTCGGGACTTGCGGCAGGTCCTCGTGGCTGGCTACTGGGGGCATCCTCCCCGACGTGGCTGCGCGGGGGCGAGCTCGTGCAGGCGATCAAGCGGGGCACTCGGCTGCAGACGCTCGCCGGGATCATCCGCCCGTTTGCAGTCTTTCGACCAGGCGCTTGGCGAGAGCCTGGACAAGCTCGCTGTTACGCTGGCGGTGCAGAACGCGACCCGACCCGAATGCCCGCGTCGTCGCCCCCGGCGTCCGACGGAATACGAAAAGGAGAATGCCATGACGAGCGCACCCGGCCTTCCCTTGCGGCGACTCTCGAGTGCCCCCGCTTCGCACGCAGCAGCGTGCAGGACCATCACCGCCGTGGACGCCGCTTCAAATGATGATGGACTCTCGGCCTACTCTCGCGTGCGGCCTCGCCTGTTCGGCATCGCGTACCGCATGCTCGGAAGTGTGGCCGGGGCCGAGGACACGGTGCAAGACGTCTGGCTCCGGTGGCAGAGGGTCGATCGCAGCGTGGTCCGGGACGCGCCGGCGTTCCTCGCGAGGACGGCGACACGATTGGCGATCAACGTCGTCCGGTCCGCCCGTTCGCGCCGCGAGACTCACGCCGGGCGCTGGGTTCGGGAACCGGTGGACACGAGCGCCGACCCCGGATGCGGAGCGGAACGGGACGAAGCACTGAGGTCCGCGCTCCAGATGCTGCAGGAGAGCCTCCCGGCCACGGAACGAGCCGTGTACGTTCTTCGGGAGGCGTTCGACTACCCATATCGCGAGATCGCGGACATCCTTGGACTCGAAGAAGCAAACGTTCGGCAGCTTGCGACGCGCGCTCGTCAACGTATCGCCGATGGCCGGCGCGCGCCCGTCCGATCGCGCGATCAAGGGCGCCTTCTCGATGCCTTCAGGGCCGCATCCCAGAGAGGTGACCTCGCCGCCCTGGAAGGTCTCTTGGCATCGGATATCGCCTCTCGCACGCATCGACGGAAGCTCGCGCGTGCGGTCCGGCCCCCCAGCGGTGTGAGCGGCCGTGAACACCCTATCGCCCACAGCTAACGGATAATTCGTTTCCCCGGTCAGTTGTGGGCAGGCTGCCGACCAGCGACCGCGTCCAGAAGCCGCGCCCCTGCGTCGACGCCACGAGGCGCGGGCTTGATAGCCCGTGGTGGAAGTTCTCCCACAAGACCACTATTGATTGGCTGGTATACACCAGCGGGGTCGGGAATCCGGGCGCCGGATCGATCAGAAGCGCGGCCGCCTTGTCCTTGCCGCCGCAGGTTTGATCGCCGATCAGCACCCGGGCGCCGTCGATGCTGAAGAGCCGCTGCCCGTTGGTGGCTGTAGGCCATCACGTCAGCGTTGTCGGGCGAGATGCTGACGTCGCGGCCGTCGCTGCCGGACTCGCCGGCGATGATCGAGACCTCGTTGGCCGCGATGTTGCCCCGGGTGGCGCCGCTGTCCTGAACGCCGGCGAGGAACGTGTCGGGATCGGTGCGCGAGACGGCCAGCCCCCCCTGCTCGCTGGAAGGCCGACCTGCACCCACTGCGCCTGGGCGCCCCGGTGCGCACCGAACAGCAATGCAGCCGCTGCGAGCGAGATCCGAGTCCTGGTCACGGGTTACGCTCCCCGATTTGACGATAGGCCTCTCAGTCGACTACAACTCGACGCCTCGAGCTTGCTGGGCGATGCGCCGGATAGGATCGTAGTCGGCGGCGGTGACGCCTGCGAACCTTGCCGTCAGGCCCGTGGCCAGGACGGACCGTCCTCGCGGATCGTGGCCCAGGGCCAGGAAGGCGGCCCTCAGGGCGGCTCGTAGCGCAGCGGGAACCGTCGCCAATACCACCCAGGGCGGGCTCGGGCTGGGATCCCAGGTCTCGATGATCCGCAAACGCGACCCGAGACTCGGATCGCGTCGGCGGAGGAGGTCGAGCACCGTGCTATCCACCGCGGCGGCGTCGACGTCCCCCTCCAACAACAGCTCCACGATCGCCTCGTGGCTGCCGGCAGCCACCACACGCCCGAAGAAGCTCCCGTCCTTCCCAGCCCGCGCCAGATGATGACGGGACAGGTTGTATCCGGAATGCGAGGTCTCGTCGTTGTAGGCCCAGATCGTCCGCTCGAGCTCTGCGAAGCACGACCATGGGCGGTCGCGTCGCACGACGACGTCGGAAAAGTACTGCGGCTGATCCTCATAGCGGGGCCGGCCGGAACGGGAGCGGCGAGAAGCTCCAGGGGCGGATGCGGTCGGTCCGCGCGCCAGACGTACGGGAGACCGCACATCCAGCAAACGTGGATCCGTCCCGCGTCGAACTCGCGGAGGCGCTCCTCCCACGGGATGCCGTCGACGAACTCGACGGCGATTCCGAGGTGCGCACCGAGGTAGCGTGCGACCTCGGCACAGAACGCCTCTGCGATAGGTGCTTGACACGAGGTCAACCGTAGCGTCTCGATCATCGGAACGGCAGTATCTCACTCTGCGACGGTCACATCGTCCAGTCTCCTCATCCGAGGGGCGGTGCCGACGTAACTCAAAACCCTCCGGGTCTGGAGCCTCCAGAATTCTCTTGACTGGTTTGACCGGCCGCGGTATCAAGACATCGATAAACAAGGCATTGATGATCGATGCGTAACCGCACGTCCCTCAGCTCCGAGCTGCTGCCGGGTACGCTCGAGATGCTGATCCTCAAGACGCTGAGCCGCGGCCCCGCCCACGGCTACGCCATCGCCCGCCACCTCGAGCGCGTCTCGGGAGACGTGTTGAAAATCGGCGAGAGCTCGCTCTATCCGGCCCTGCAGCGCCTGCTCGTCAACGACTGGGTGCAGGCGGCCTGGGGCGAGTCGGAGCTGAAACGCCGGGCGCGGATCTACCGCATCACGCCCTCCGGCCGCAAGCGGCTCGCCCAGGAGGCGGAGGGATTCCAGCTCATGACGGGCGCGATCGCCGCGATCCTCGCCAAGGCCTGACCATGTGGGCGCGGTTCTCGAACCGGCTGCGATTCCTCTTCCGCCGTGACCGTTTCGACCGGGAGCTGGCCGAAGAAATGGAATTCCACCGCGCGATGCTCGCGGCCGAGAAAGCTCGCGAAGGCCTCGACCCCGAGGCGGCCGCGGCGAGCGCGCGCCGACAACTCGGCAACACGACGCTCGCCGCCGAGCAGGCGAGGGACGTCTGGCTCATCGCCTGGCTCGACTCCCTCGGCTCCGACCTGCGATACGCCCTCCGCGCCATGGCCGCCAGCAAGACGTTCGCCGCCCTCGCCGTCCTGTCCATCGCGCTGGGGATCGGCGCCACTGCCGCGATCTACAGCTTCATGGACTCGCTCCTGTTGCGCTCGCTGCCGATACCCGATCCCGAGTCGCTCGTCATCCTGAACTGGCACGCGAAGCAAACCGGACGCGACTTCGTCATGCTGGGCATGAGCGGCACGACGTACGAGGATCCGAAGCGGGGAGTAACGGCCGGCATCTTTCCCTTCCCGGCGCTCGAGCTGTTCCAGCAGTACGACTCGGTGTTCTCGACTGTGTTCGCCCATTGCCAAGGCTGGCAGGTGCGGCGGCCGAGCGTGACGGTCGACGGACACGCCGACATCGCCACCGGCTGGAACGTGTCGGGTGGCTACTTCGGCGGGCTGGGCATTGCTCCCGCCGCCGGGCGGCTGATCCTGCCCGACGACGACCGCCCCGGCGCGCCCGCAGTGGCCGTCGTCAGCTACGGATTCAGTCGAAGGCGTTTCGGCGGGGCCGAGAATGCCGCCGGGCATTCGATCCTCGTCGACAACCTGCCCTTCACCGTGGTCGGGGTCACGCCGCCCGAGTTCTTCGGCGTGGATCCCGCGGCGTCGCCGGACCTCTATCTCCCCATGCACACGAACGAGCTGCTGGGTGCAGGCAAGCCGTTCGGCTTCCAGCCGGAAGACTACCTCGCTCGGAACTACTACTGGATCCAGGTCATGGCCCGCCTGCGCCCCGGCGTGAGCCGCGCGCAGGCCGAGGCCACGCTGGCGCCCGCATTCCAACGATGGGTCGCGGGCACCGCCACCACCGACGAGCAGAGGGCGAATCTTCCCGCGCTTCGGGTCGAGGAAGGCGCCGGCGGGCTCGACAGCCTGCGCCGGCAATACTCGCAGCCGCTGCTCGTGCTGATGACGCTCGTGGGCTTGATCCTCGGCCTGACCTGCGCCAACGTCGCCAACCTGCTCCTGGCCCGCGGCACGGCGAGAAGACGCGAGATCGCCCTCCGGCTGAGCATAGGTGCCGGCCGATCCCGCATCGTGCGACAGCTGATGACCGAGAGCCTCCTGCTGGCCTCGCTGGGAGGCGTCCTGGGAGTGCTCTTCGCGATCTCGGGCGTTCGATTCCTCACGGTACTGCTGGCCTGCGGCCGACCGGACTTCACGTTGCGCGCGGAGCTGAACTGGCACGTGTTGGGCGTGGCGGCCGCGCTCTCGCTCGTGACCGGCGTGCTGTTCGGCCTCGCTCCGGCGCTGCAGACCACGCGCGTCGACTTGATGCCGGCCCTCCAAGCGAGGCGAACGAGCAAGCCGCGGGCGGGGTACCGTTCCCGAAGCGTCGGCTCGAGCCGCCCGTTGATCGTGTCGCAGATCGCCATCTCCCTGCTCATGCTGGTGGCGGCGGGACTCTTCCTGCGGACGCTCTCGAACCTGGAGTCGATCGCGCTCGGCTTCAACCACGAGAACCTGCTGCTCTTCCAGGTGGATGCCCGGAAGGCAGGACACACGGATCCGGAGATCACGTCCTTCTATGCCGACTTGCGCGATCGGTTCGGCGCGATACCGGGCGTGCGCAGCGCGAGCCTCGAGCGGAGCTCGATGCTCCAGGGCGAGCACGGGCTGCCCATCGGCGTCGCCGGCTCGCCACCCAATCCGGCCAACCGCTTCCTGACCGTCGGACCGGCGTTCTTCGCGACGATGGAGATCCCGATCCGGGCGGGCCGGGATTTCGGCGAGAGCGACCGCCGCGAGGCGCCGGCGGTGGCCGTGGTGAACGAGGTCTTCGCCCGCGAGAACTTCGGCGACCGTGATCCGCTCGGGCAGCGCCTGATCCTGCGGCAGGCGGGCGAGGCCGGCCTCGTCGCGCGCGACATGGAGATCATCGGCGTCTCCAGGAATGCGCGCTACGGCGGGCTGACGAGGGCCATCCCGCCGGTGGTCTACATCCCGTTCGACCAAGGCTATCCGCAGCCGGATCAGATGGTGTACGTGCTGCGCACGGTGGGCGACCCGCTGCGGTACGTCGAGCCGGTGCGCGAGGTCGTGCGTCGAGCGGACGCGCGCATCCCGGTCGCCGACGTTCGAACACAGTCGGCGGAGATCGAGACGTCGATCGGCCAGCAGATCGCGTTTGCGCGCCTGTGCACCGGCTTCGCGATCCTCGCGCTCGCGATCGCGGGCGTCGGCCTTTACGGAACCGTTTCGTACGACGTCGCCCGCCGCACCGGCGAGATCGGCGTCCGGATGGCGCTCGGGGCACCGCGCGGCGGGGTGGTGAGGATGGTCTTGCGGGAGGTCCTGGTGCTGGTCGCCACCGGGCTGGCGATCGGCATGATCGTCGCGCTGGCCACGTCGAGGTTCGTCGCCTCGTTCCTTTACGGAATGAGGGCCAACGACCCTCTCACTTTCTCGCTGGCCGTGACTCTCCTGCTCGGCAGCGCGCTCCTGGCCGCCTACGCTCCGGCGCGGCGGGCGTCCCGGATCGACCCGGCGACCGCGCTGCGGCACGAGTGAGGGCATCTGCCTGCACGATGGCCCGGCTTGTAATTCCTGGTCCCTTCGCCTGCAGAGCGGGGGAATCCCCCGGCGGCGGCCGTCCATGGGGTCAAGGACTTAGGTCTCGACACCGCTTCCCTGGCCCGCGGCCCGGGTTTTGCACCACCTGTATGCAAAACGGGAGAGTCTGTATGCAAAACGGGAGAGTCCCATGACAATCACGTTGCCCGAGCTGCTTCTACTGATCCTGATCGCGGCCGTCGTCGGCGCCATCGGCAGGGAGATCGCAGGAGGGACGCGCGGCGGCCTGCTCGTGTCCACCGTGGTGGGCTTCATCGGCGCGATGATCGGTCCCTGGATCGCGCGCCAGCTGCACCTCGGGGAGCCGCTCGTCGTCCGCGTGGACGGCCACCCGTTCCCGATCCTGTGGTCGATCATCGGCGCGGCGATCTTCGTGGCTCTCGTTCACCTGGCTTCCGGAAGCCACGGCCGGCGTAGGCGACTGGCCTAGGGTCGCCGCCCATGGCGCAGATGCGGGCCGCCCAGGTCCGGGCGGCCAAGGGCCCCTTCGAGATCGTCCAACGCGAGATCGCTGAGCCCGGCCCGGGCATGGTCCGGGTCAAGGTACAGGCCTCCGGCATCTGCCACAGCGACTCGCTCACCAAGGAAGGCCTCTGGCCCGGCATCGCGTACCCTCGGGTGCCGGGCCACGAGGTCGCCGGCATCGTCGATGCCATCGGCCCCGGTGTCGAGGATTTCACGAAGGGCGCGCGCGTCGGCCTCGGGTGGCACGGGGGCCATTGCGGGCACTGCGCCTCCTGTCGCCGCGGCGACTTCCTGACCTGCCGTTACGCCCAGATCCCAGGAATCACCTTCGACGGCGGCCACGCCGACTATGTGACCGCGCCGGCCGTCGCGCTGGCGCGAATTCCCGACAGCCTCTCCCCGACCGACGCGGGGCCGCTCATGTGCGCCGGCGTCACGACCTTCAATTCCTTGCGTCACGCCGGCGCGCAGTCGGGCGACCTCGTGGCCGTCCTCGGAATCGGAGGGCTCGGCCACCTCGGCATCCAGTTCGCGGCGCGGATGGGTTACGAGACCGTCGCGATCGCGCGCGGCAACGACAAGGAGCCGCTGGCCCGCCGGCTCGGAGCCCACCACTACATCGACAGCCAGGCTAGCGACCCCGCGAAGCAGCTGTCTGCACTGGGGGGCGCCAAGGTCGTGCTCGCCACCGTCACGAACGGCAAGGCCATGACTGCCGCCATCGGCGGGCTCGCGATCGACGGGACGTTCGTGGTGCTCGGGGCCGCGCACGAGCCGATCGAGGTGTCGTCCCTCCTCCTCATCGGCGGACGCCGGCGGGTCCTCGGGTGGCCCTCCGGCACGTCCGCGGATTCGCAGGACACGCTGGCGTTCAGCGCACGTAACGGCGTGCACCCCATGAACGAGATCTTCCCGCTAGAGCGTGCCGCGGAGGCCTACGACCGGATGATGAGCGGCGAGGCACGCTTCCGGGTCGTCCTCACGACCGGGAGCTGACGACCGCAGCCAGTCGTTCCTCTCGCTTCGGTCAAGACAGAACGGGCGGCCATCCCGTAGGACAGCCGCCCGTCGTCGATCGGTCTTCCCAAGCTTACTGCGGATTCTCTTTGTCCTTTTCCTTGTCCTTCTGCTTGGGCTGCTGCTTCGCCGGCTGCTTTGCCGGCTGTTTCGCCTGCTGTTTCTCGGCCTGAGCCTGGGCCTGGCGTTGCTGCTCCTGCTGCTGCTGCTGCCGCTGCTGCGCTCGGAGCTGCTGCTCGCGTTGCTGCTGTGCCTGCTGCTGCTGCGCCCGGACCTGCGCGTCGTGCTGCTGCTGGGCGCGCTGGCGCTCCGCCTGGGCCTGCTGCTGCTCGCGCTGCTGCCGCTGCTTGTCCTGTTGCTGCTGGATCTGGGCCCTCCGCTCCGCGTCGCGCTGCCGTTGCTCGTCCCGTTGCTGCTGCTGCGCCTGCGCCTTCTGCTGCCGCTGCTGCTCCTCACGCTGCTGCTGCGCCCGGCGCTCGGCCTGGGCCTGCTGCTGCTGGTGTTGCTGCTCCGCGCGCTTCTGCCGCTCGCTCTCCTGCTGCTGCTTCACCTGGGCGCGGCGCTGCTGGTCCTCCTGCTGCCGCTGCGCGGCCTGCCGCTTCGCATCGGCCTGCTTCTGCTGCTCGGCTTGTCGACGCTCCGCGGCCTGCTTCCGCGCTTCGGCCTGCTTTTGCTCGTCCGTCTGTCGGCGCTGGTCGGCTTGCTTACGCGCCTCGGCCTGCTGCTGCTCTCTCTGCTGCTCGCGCTGCCGCGCCTCCTCGCGCTGGGCGTCGGCCCGCCGCTGCCGCTCCTGGTCGCGCGGGATCGCCGTCCCACGCGGCTCCGTTTGCGCAGGACCCCGAGTCGCGATGCGGTCCTTGGTGCCCTGCACCGTCGGTCGGAATACGGGCACCTCGTTCCGCGCGGCCTGGCGCCGCCGCGCCGCGGCCGCCGAATCCACATCCACCACGTGCGTGGTGGGGACCGCACGGCCGATCGCGCGCTGCAGCTGAGCGACCGGGATGCCGCGGTTCACGGGAACGCGGTTCGCGACCTGGTAGTCGGTGATGTTGTGGGTTTCGCGGAGGATCACCTCGTTGCGCGCGGGTGGCAGGACGTACCGCGGCACCGGGTCGAGGAACGCGCGCTCCGGAATGAAGACGTACGAGCGGGGAGCCACGTAGCGGTCGAGCGCGACGTCGAAGCCGAAGTTACCGACACGGAAGCCGGCACCGGAGTCCCAGCCGAACTCGGGGGAAAGCGGCGCCCATCCGTAGTACCCGCCGCCCGAACGGAAAGCGACCCAC
>JBKPBQ010000429.1:0-2981 GCA_046726955.1 Acidobacteriota bacterium | reverse complement strand
CTCTGGGACCTCGACCGGGAGTTCATCACGAACGGGCTCTCCGGCAAGGACAAGGCGACCTTGCGCGAGATCCTCGAGGTCCTGCGCGAGACCTACTGCGGCATGATCGGCGTCGAGTACATGTACATCGCCGACCCCGAGCGGAAGGACTGGCTCCAGGAGCGCATGGAGTCGACGCGCAACTACCTCGTCCTCGACCAGGCGAGCAAGCGGCACGTGCTCGAGAAGGTCGTGGAGGCGGAGAGCTTCGAGCGCTTCCTCCATGCCAAGTACATCGGGCACAAGCGCTTCTCGCTGGAAGGCGTCGAGGCGCTGATCCCGCTCCTCGACCGCATCCTGAACGATGCGGCCCAGCAGGGCGTCGCCGAGGTCGTGATGGGAATGCCGCACCGCGGGCGTTTGAACGTCCTCGCGAACACCGTGGGTAAGCCCCTCGCCCAGATCTTCTCGGAGTTCGAGGGGAACGTGGACCCCGACACCACGCAGGGCTCGGGCGATGTGAAGTACCACCTTGGGGCGACCGGGACCCACAAGGCGGAAACCGGAGAAACACTCACCGTCACCCTCGCTCCCAACCCGAGCCACCTCGAGTGGGTGGATCCGGTGGTCGAAGGCTTCGCCCGGGCGCGCCAGGACGCGCTGGGCGACCGCGAGCGCTCACGCGTCGTCCCCATCCTCATGCACGGTGACGCCGCGTTCGCCGGCCAGGGGATCGTGGCGGAGACGCTGAACCTGGCCGGCCTCCACGGGTACCGTACGGGAGGGACGATCCATGTTGTCGTGAACAACCAGATCGGCTTCACGACCCTGCCGGAGGACGCGCGCAGCTCCACGTACAGCACGGACGTGGCCAAGATGGTCCACGCCCCCGCCTTCCACGTGAACGCGGACGACCCCGAGGCCGTCGTGTACGTGGCCGGCCTCGCCCTGGAGTACCGCCAGCGCTTCAAGAAGGATGTCGTGATCGACCTCGTGGGCTACCGCCGCTGGGGCCACAACGAAGGCGACGAGCCGAGCTACACGCAGCCGCTCATGTACTCGAAGATCAAGACCCACGCCTCGGTGGGGCAGATCTACGGCGAGCAGCTCATCCGCCAGGGGACTATCAGCCGCGAGGACCTCGACAAGCTCTGGGCGGCCAAGAAGGCGGAGATGCAGCGCGAGGGCGAGGAGGGCCCGCTGGCCCGGATCGCACGTCGCGCGCCCGAGGAGCCGCCCGCCGTGGACTCCGCGGCGATGTGGGGCCGCCTGCGCACCGTCCTCAAGGTCCTGGGCTCGCTCCCCCAGGGGTTCGAGATCCACCCCAAGCTCGTTGGCTTCGTGAAGAAGCGCCTCGACCTGCTCGAGGGACGCGGCGACATCGACTGGGCGACCGCGGAGTCGCTCGCCTGGGGAACGCTTCTCCTCGAGGGCGTGCCCGTCCGGCTCTCCGGCCAGGACACGGGCCGCGGCACGTTCAGCCAGCGCCACGCGATCCTCTACGACGTGAAGACCGCGCGCGAGTACGTGCCCCTCAACGCGGTCGCTCCCGCCGGCGTGCGGTTCGAGGTCTACGACTCGCTGCTCTCCGAGGCCGCGGTCATGGGCTTCGAGTTCGGCTACTCCGTGGCCGAGCACCGCGCGCTCGTGATGTGGGAGGCGCAGTTCGGCGACTTCATGAACGGTGCTCAGGTCATCATCGACCAGTTCCTCTCCGGGTCCGAGACGAAGTGGGGACAGCCCACGGGCCTCACGCTGCTCCTGCCCCACGGCCACGAGGGCCAGGGGCCCGAGCACTCGAGCGCGCGCATCGAGCGGTTCCTGACGCTCTGCGCCGAAGACAACATGCGCGTGGTCTACCCCTCGACGCCCGCCTCGTACTTCCATCTCCTCCGCCGGCAGGGCCGCGAGCCGGTGGAGAAGCCGCTCGTCGTCTTCACCCCGAAGAGTCTCCTCAGGCACCCGCGCTGCGTGTCCTCGCTCCAGGAGCTCGCGGAAGGCCAGTTCCTGCCCGTGATCGACGACGCCGGGGTGGACCCCGCGCGCGTCCGCCGCGTGGTCCTCACCTCGGGCAAGCTCTACTACGACCTGCTGAAGGCGCGCGAGGACAGGCACGCCGGCCACGTCGCCCTCGTGCGGCTCGAGCAGCTCTATCCCTTCCCGGCCGCCGAGCTCCAGGCCGCGCTCTCACGCTACGTGCCCCTCGCCGAGCTCGTCTGGGCCCAGGAAGAGCCGCAGAACATGGGAGCCTGGCGCTTCGTCCGCGAGCGCTTCCTGGACGGAGAGGTGGGAGGCGGCCGTCCGCTGGTCTACGTGGGACGCGAGGCGAGCGCGTCGCCGGCCACGGGGTCGCACAAGACGCACGTCCACGAGCAGGACGAGCTAGTCGCCGCGGCCTTCGCCACCAAAGGCTAGTTTTCGTAACTGAAGTCGTGTGCCGGCAGGGCGCGCGGCACTCGCTTCGCGCGCTCCGGCCTGGGCGAGCCCGGCGCAAGCGCCGCGCTCGCCATCGGCATTCACCGTACAGTCGCGCGCTACCGCGAGGCGCGCGCGCCTTGAACCACACGACTTCCGGTGCGTCACGGCTAATCGGCCTAGCCCGTCGCGACCTTCGTTGTCGACTGCGCGCGGATGTGACGGAGCACGCGCGCGTGGATGCGGTGGATGATCGCGTCCGACCAGAACCGCCAGTACGTGGCCGGCCACAGGGCATGCCGGTACCAGGTCGTTCCCTCGAGCCGCGTGCGCCCGCCGGGCAGCGCGGAGAGCCGGAACTCCCCTCGCTCGGACCGCAGATAGCCTTCGAGGTGCGCGGGCCTCTCGCGCGGCCACGGCGGCCACTCGTCGAGAGGCGCCGGCTGGGCCGTCACCACGAAGGCCAGACGACGCGGAGGGTCCCAGACGGTGATCGGCTCGACGAAGGCGCCGGTGGAGAAGACGCAGTGCCGAACCGCCCCCGGGCCTTCGCCGTCGAGCGAGGCGCGGATCGGGTAGGCGATCCC
>JBKPBQ010000428.1:0-3909 GCA_046726955.1 Acidobacteriota bacterium | reverse complement strand
TTCCTGCCGCTGATGCTGGCCTTCTTCCTCAGCTTCCTCTTGAGCCCCCTCCTCCGGATGCTCAAGCGTGCCCACATCCCGGAGGCGGTGGGAGCCGCGCTCTTGCTGGTCGTGCTGGTGGGGGGGATCGGTGTGGGTCTCTATTCCCTGATCACCCCGGCCACGGAGTGGATCGCCAAGGCGCCGGAGAGCGTGTCCCGCGTCCAGCGCAAGCTGCGCACCCTGCACGCCCCGATGCAGCAGATGAGCCGCACCGCGGACGAGGTGGAGCGGACGATCGCGGGGGACTCGGGCACGGCGCCGGTGTCGACCGTGAAGTCCCCCGCCTGGATCAAGCAAGCGCTCTTCGGCGGCACCACCGCCTTCGTGAGCGAGGCCACCGTGGTGATCGTGCTCCTCTATTTCCTGCTGGCCTCGGGGGACCTCTTCCTGCGCAAGCTCATCAAGGTGCTTCCCACGTTCAAGGACAAGAAGCGGGCGGTGGAGATCGCCCGCGAGATCGAGCACAACATCTCCACTTACCTCTTCACGGCTACGCTCATCAACGTGGGGGTGGGAATGGCCGTGGGGGTGGGGGTCTGGCTGCTGCAGATGCCGAACCCCGTCCTCTGGGGAGTGCTCGCGTGCGTGCTCACCTACATCCCCTACCTGGGGGCTCTGGTGGGGATCGGCACCCTGGGCCTGGCCGCTCTTCTGGTCTTCGACGATCTCGGGCACGCCCTGGCGGTGCCGCCGTCTACGTGGTGGTGAGCTTCCTGGAGGGCAACTTCGTCACCCCCCTGGTCCTGGGCCGCCGCCTCACCCTGAACCCGGTGGTCATCTTCGTGGGGCTGCTCGTTTGGTTCTTCCTCTGGGGCATTCCGGGCGCGCTCCTGGCCGTGCCCATCTTGGCCATCTTCAAGATCGTCTGCGACCACGTGGACACCCTGGCCCCCATTGGCGAGTTCTTCGGCCCCGCCGCCGACGCCTAACGAAGCTCGTGTGCGTTATTGAACAGACAAGGCACACCAACTCGGCGAAGCTCGAGGTGGTCGCGGGCAGGGGAGGGTCACACGAACTGAGTACACCTCGAGTCCCGTGGGGAGGAGCTCGAAGCCGGGCGGAGAGAAAGGCGGCCAAGTGAACCTCATCGTCGAGCCGGACGACGGCATCGGCCCGGTGGTCTCGGCCATCCGGAAGGCGAAGACGAGCATCGACATCGGGATCTTCCGCCTCGACCGGGGTGACGTCGCCAAGGCGCTCCGGATGGCGGTGGGGCGGGGCGTGCCCGTGCGCACGCTCATCGCCCACACGAATCGCGGCGGGGACAAGCGGCTCCGCAAGCTCGAGCAGGATCTCTTGGAGACCGGGGCCAGCGTGCGCCGCACGGACGACGACCTGCACCGCTATCACAACAAGATCATGATCGTGGACCGCGCCACCCTCTACGTGCTGGGCTTCAACTACACCGCTCTGGACGTGAATAAGAGCCGGAGCTTCGGGGTAGTCACGAAGAGACGCGAGCTGGTCCAAGAGGCGATCAAGCTGTTCGAGGCCGATTCGCTTCGCCGGCCCTACACTACGGGTCCGAAGGCCTTCATCGTGAGCCCGGTGAACGCGCGGGAACGCCTGGCCGCGTTCCTCAGGGGCGCGCGAAAGCAGCTGCTCGTCTACGATCCGAAGCTCACCGACCCTACGATGATCCGCATCCTGCAGGAGCGAGTGAGCGCCGGCGTGAGCGTCCGCATCCTGGGCAAGCTGGGCAAGCGCGGGGTGGGTCTCACGGCCGAGAGGTTCCCGGGCAAGAGGCTCCACGTGCGGGCGATCGTCAGGGACGGGCAGCAAGCGTTCGTGGGTAGCCAGGGCCTCAGGAAGCTGGAGCTGGACGGCCGGCGCGAGGTGGGCGTGATCGTCAGGGACCCGAGGGTCGTGGCCCGCATGGCGGCGGTCTTCGAAGCGGACTGGGCGGAGACGGACCGCGCCCGGCAGGATGTCAAGGACGCCAGGAAGGATGAGAGGGTCGAAGCCAAGATCGAAGCCAAGGCGGAGGCAAAGGCTGAGGCGGAGGCCGAAGCGAAGGTCGAAGCCAAGGCGGAGGCAAAGGCCGAGGTCAAGGCCGAAGCGAAGGCCGAAGCGAAGGCCGAAGCCGAGGCCGTGGTCGAGGCAAGAGTGTGACAGGACGCGGGCCGTGGACGACCACGAGTCACACGCCACCGTCAGAACGACGGTCCGTGGCCAAGGGCAGGGCCGCGGTCCTCCTTGGTCTGGGCCTGGCGCTCTGCGGATGTGCCCACCTAAAGAGCATTCCGCCCGGGCAGGCGCTCACGCCGCAGGAGCGGCGGGAGGCCATCAGACGCGCCGGGGTCTGGTCGCCCACCGACATCCCCTCGGTTGACCTCAAGGCGGGCCCGGACGCGAACGGGTCGTTTGCGTCCAACGCGTGGGTGACTTGCGAATACAAGAAGAAGGAGCTGAGCGGCCACTCGGCCAAGTTCGCGTGCGAGACAAGCCCGGGCCAGGAGGTGAAGGTCAAGTACGGCGTAGGTAACGCCGAGGTATTCGGCGAAGTGTTGTCCACGCGCCTGTTCTGGGCGCTGGGCTTCGCCGCCGATCGGATGTATCCCGTGCGCGTGCGCTGCCATGGCTGTCCCAAAGACCCCGCGGAGGGTCCGGCAATGGCGGGAGAGGTGGTGGAGTTCGACCCCGCGGCCATCGAGCGGAAGCTGCCGGGACGGGCCATGGAGACCACGCCGGACTCCGGCTGGGCATGGTCCGAGCTGGAGGACATCGGCCCCGGAGCGGCTCCCGGCGCGCGCGCGCAACGCGATGCGCTGAAGATCTTGGCTGCGTTCGTCCAGCACACCGACAGCAAGGCCGCGAACCAGCGCCTGCTTTGCCCGAAAGGGGAGGAGCTTGGACGAACCGGCTGTCGCCGCCCAGTACTAATGGTCAGCGACCTCGGCCTCACGTTCGGGCACGCGGGCATGCTGAACAAGAACGCGGACAGCGTGAGCCTCGCAACCTGGGCGCAGGTGCCGGTTTGGAAGGACCGCGCCCGTTGCGTGGCTCGACTCAAGGGCTCGTTCACGGGCAGCTTCAGCAATCCGACGATCCACGAGGCGGGCCGGGCGTTCCTGGCCGGGCTCCTCGTGCAACTGACCGATGCTCAGCTGCGCGACCTCTTCGAAAGCGCGCGTGTGAAACGCCGCCCCCGCGACCCGGGCGAGGACTCTCCGCCCGCCAGAGTGGATGAGTGGGTGAAGGCCTTCAAGCTGAAGCGGGCCCAGATCGGCGACCAACGCTGCCCGCTGTAGAGATCGGCAGTGAGGGCCCTGACGCTCAAGGATCCCTGAAGCGCTCACCCGATGTGGGAGGGGGCCATGGCCAAGACGAGATACGAGCTCGACACGCGCATCCTGGCGGTCGTCTTCCTGACCGCCGTGCCCTTCATGGCTTTCGGCGCCTACGTCATCGTGCACATGGCCAAGGGACAGCTGCGCGAGTCCGTGGGCCTGGGCCTCGAACAGCGAGCCGTCGAGACCAAGCTCGCCCTCGAGCGCTACCTGGGTGAGCAGATCGTTGCCCTTCGGCTGGTCTCCTTGGATCCGCTCGTTAGGAGCGCCGTCTCCCCACCGGGCCCGACGCGAAAGCCGGACGACGCTTCCCGCCTCGAGCAGGCCTGGGCCGCCGGCGGTGATCCCAAGGCCGTCTCCACCCTTCTGGACTCGCCGGTCGCGGCACGCCTGCGGCAGCTAGTCGGGGCACAGCCGGCCTTCAGGCTAGTGCAGATCGTGGGGCCGACCGGCGAGCTGGTGGCGTCCACGGGCCGGGCCGGGCGCCTCCAGCAAGCCGAAACCGCCTGGTTCAAGGCCCTGGCGGACGAGGAGGTCGGCGAGCAGGCCTTCATCGGGGACATGCTCCGTCTGGCTG
>JBKPBQ010000427.1:0-24192 GCA_046726955.1 Acidobacteriota bacterium | reverse complement strand
CGGTAGGGTCCGGCCACCAGTATCGTCAGTCCCGCGTTTGCGGTCATCTCTTCTCCTGCCCTCGCTCCGGGGACCCTTGCGGGTGCGCGGCGTACGCGGCGAGGAATCGACGGATCCGTTCTCGCACGTACCGCGTGCCCTCGACGAAGTCGTCCGAGTTCTTGATCGCTTGCACCGACCCGTCCGGCCGCAGCACCACGAGCATGGGGATGCCGGTGTCGTCGAGGTTCTCGAGGCCGTAGCCCGCGGCGAGGTCGAGGTTGCGGTCGTACTGGCCGATGTCCACGTTCAGCCGGAGGACGGCGCGTTCCGCGAGCTTCGCGAGCTCGGCGTCGGCGGCGAGCAGGCGGTCGAGCTTGCGGCACCACGGGCACCAGTTGGCGCCGAACACCACGACCAGGGGCTTGCGCTCGTCCCGCGCGCACTCGAGCATCCGCGCGATCTCGCTCCGCGCGTCGGCGCGCTCGTCGTAGGGCCCGGAGGAGACGACGGGGAGGACCGAGACGAGCAGCGCCGTCAGCTTCAGCATGTTGGACGCTCCTTCCGTGGGAAGAAGTGTCTCAGGCCGCAGGCTCCTTCTCCAACTCGAGGTACGGCCCTCAAGGCCGAAGAGCGGACCCGGCAGGAGCGAGCTTCCTCGCGAGGAAATCCAGCGTGGCCTGGATCACCTCGCGGCTGCGCGGCGTGTCGTCGGCGATGTCGAAGCCGTGATGTCCCTCCGGCAGCGTGAGGAGATCGAGGCTCATGCCCCGGGCGTTCGCAGCGGTCGCGAAGCGATCGATCGAGCCGAGGATCCACTCCTCGTCCTTGCCCGCTCGCGCGATGAAGACGGGAGGAAGGCTGCCGGTCGCGCCGGTCACCGCGCCGACCGGGCTGAGCTCGGGCGGGACTCTCGCGTACACCTTGGGGGCGTCCTGGAAATCGAGGATCGCGTAGTACAGCACGGCGCACCGCACAGGGCTCGGACGCTCGCGGAACACGAAGCTCGCGAGAGGCCCGCCTCCGGAGAACGCCCATACGGCGATGCGGTCGGGATCGATCCCGAGAGAGTCGGCCCGGCTGCGAACGTGCTCCAGAAGCGCGGCCACGTCCGCCGCCGACCGCGGATAGTCGTCCGCCTCGTGGAGGCGGTGCGTGAAGGTGATCGCCACCAGGCCCGACGCACCGACGAGACGCCCGTAGGACTGGAAGACGCCCCACTCGTGGGGCCGGGCTTCCGGAGGGACGGGGCCGCCGTGCACGAGGACGACGACCCCGCGACGCGGCTTCGTCCGGTCCGCCGGCAAGTAGGCGTCGAACGGTAGCTCGGTGCCGTCCCGTGCCCGATAACGGCCTGATTCCACGCGCACCGCATCCATGCCGGGGATGACGTACACCACACGGCGTTTCGTGAAGTCGTCCTCCCCGGCAGCGGATGTGGGACCCAGCGCTTGCGCTGCCACCGCCAGGACGAGTGCGAGGGCGGCGCACCCCCAAAGGCTAGTCGTGCGCATTCTCGGCATGAGGCGCCTCCGTTCCACGATCAGAGGGCGACGGCTTGACCTCATCCGCCCGCCCGCGTAGCGTGCCGGCCATGAGGCTTCGACTCGTCGCTCCGGCCGTCGTCGTGTGTCTCGTGGCCTGTGCCAGCGTAAAGCCGCCGCGCATGCAGGTCCAGAACGTGGGGATCGAGCGGGCGGGGCTCACGGGCGTCGCCGTCCGCGTGGGCTTCGCGCTGCAGAACCCCAACGAGAAGGACCTCGCGATGGAGCGGTTCGAGTACGAGCTCTTCCTGAACGGCCACTCCCTCGGCCACGGCTACAGCGCGGATCCGCTGACCCTGCGCGCCTTCGGAGAGGAGCGCGTGACCTCGCAGTTCAACGTGGACCTGTTCAAGCTGCCGGGGACGGTCAAGGCGCTCCTCGACCAGGACCGCGCCAAGGCGCGGGCCAAGGGCCAGTTCCACGTGCGCGAAGGGGACGGCATCAAGAAGGTCGGCTTCGACAGCGAGGCGAGCGTCGACCTCCAGCGCTGAGCCGCCGGCCGGCAGTTAGGCCAGGCTCTTGCTCATCACCAGGAAGCGGCAGGGGATCCGCGTCTCCAGGCCCTCCGGGAAGGCTGCTTCGCCCGAGAAGCGATAGCCCATCCCGAGGTAGAAGGGATCGAGGTCCTTGCGCAGGTCCACCACGAGGATCTCGACCTCGCGATGGCCCTGGGCGCGCAGGCGCTCTTCGGCCGCGAGCACCAGTTTCCGGCCGAAACCCCGGCTCTGCTCGCGAGGATCGACGGAGAGGAGTCCGAAGTAGCCGCGCTCCCCGCGCCGTCCCACGTAGACGCACCCCACGGGCCGGCCGGCTTCCTCCAGGACGAGGAAGATCCCGGAGCGCAGCAGCCCTTCGATCTCGGCCGTGCTCGTGCGCGGACCGACGACGAAGAACTCCTCGACCCGGAACGCGTAGTTGACGAGGGCGACGAGGGCGGGGACGTCCTCCGCCCCCGCGTCCCTGAAGCTCAGCTCCCCCACTCGGCCACGTAGCGGCAGAAACGCTGCGGCGCCACCGCGAGGTCGAGCTTCAGGTGCGCCTCCTCGCGGATCTGGGGGTGCGCCCCCGGTCCCAGCGTGATCTCGAGCGCGCGCTCCACCCAGCCCTCGATGCGCTTGCACATGACGGGGTCGGCGCCGTTCCAGTCCTCGATGCGGATGCTGGCCCGAGTCCCCTGCGCGCCCTCGAACACGTAGCGGCCGGAGCTGTGGTAGTTGTTCCAGACGCTCGCCGCCCGCGCGAAGAGGGCCGCCGGCCCGCTGAGGCGGAGCATCCATTTGAAGAAGCGGTTCACGTCCTGGAACGCTCCGTGGCGGCCCGCCGCGCGCGCGAACGCGAGATCGCCCGTGCCGCACAGGCGGTCGATCTCCCTCGTGAGCTCGCTCAGGACCGCAGCCTCGTACCAGCCGCTGAGGATGACCTTGCCCGGGATCATCACCTCGCGGACGGCCGGTGAGACCGAGGCCTGGACCTTCTTCAAGGCGTCGTCGCCGAAGGACTCGCGCGTGTAGTCGAGGGTGCCGAGGAGCGTCGCGCCGCGGACCTTGGCCATTCCCTAGCGGACGGCGCCCTCCGGAGAGATCGGCGTCCGTCCGTTCCCCGCACGGAGGGCGCGGAGGGCGGGGATGAGGCTCACGCCCTGCTTCCGGCGCTCCTGGTTCCAGACGATGACGTCGTCGATCACGCTGTAGGCGCAGGGCACGACGAACAGGGTGAGGAGCGTCGAGACGAGCATCCCCCCCACGAGGGCGAGGGCCATCGGCCGCTGCAGCTCCGCCCCCGGCCCCATGGCGAGCGCGGGCGGGAGCGCCCCCGCAATCGTGGCCATGGACGTCATCAGGATCGGGCGCAGGCGGATCGGGCAGGCCTGCAGGATCGCCTCGTGGCGCTCCATCCCCTGCGCGCGGATCTGGTTGGTGAAGTCCACGAGGAGGATCGAGTTCTTCTTGGCGATGCCCATGAGCAGGATCATCCCGAGCACGCTGTAGACGTTCAGGCTCTGGTTGGCCAGGAAGAGCGCCATGAGCGCGCCGCTGATGCTGAAGGGGAGGGCGAGGAGCACCGTGAAGGGGTGGGTGAAGGCGTTGAACTGGGTGGCGAGCACCATGTACGCCACGACGATGCCCAGCATGAAGGCGAAGCCCAGCGAGTCGAACGACTCCTTGAAGGCCTGGCTGCTCCCGGAGGGAATGGCGCGGTAGCCCTCGGGGAGGACGCCTCGCGCGATCTCGAGGCAGCGCGAGATCGCCTTGTCCTGGGAGACGCCCTGGGCCACGTTCGCGAACATCGTGATCGCGCGCTCGCGGTCGCGGCGGGTGATCGTCTGCAGCGTGGGCCGCTGCTCGATCTTCACCACGTCCCCGAGGTGGACGACCGAGCCGCTGGCCGTGCGGACGAGCAGCCGCTCGATGTCCTCGGGGCGCTGCCGCTGGGGGGAGAGGAGGCGGACCCGGATGTCGAAGCGTCGCCCCTTGTCCTTGAACTTGCCCACTCGTTGACCGCCGATGGCGGCGTTCAGGGTGTCGCCGATCGCGGCCATGCTCACCCCGAGGTCGGCGGCCCTGTTGCGGTCGGGCACCACCTGGACCTCGGGCATCCCCACCTGGTAGTCGCTGTCGACGTCGGTCACGACCCCCGACTGCCGCATCTGCTCCTGGATCTCGCGCGCGCTCTTGGCGAGCGTGTCCCAGTCCCGCCCGCGGATGTTGAACTCCACGGGCCACCCTCCCCCGCGGGTGGCGCTGAAGCCCGCTTGCGAGATGTCCTGGATGACGCCCTTGGAGCCGGGGATCGAGTTCACCGCCTGCCGCATCACCGCCATGAAGTCCTGCTGCGTGGGACGGCGGCCGAGCTTGGGGTCGACGGGCCGGTCCTCGGGATCGAACATGGTGATGAAGATGATCCCGGTGTTGACCTCGCCGCCCCCGAAGCCTCCGACGGCGCCGCTGTACTTGAGTACCTCGGGGCGCTGGGAGACGAAGTCCTCGATCTGGCGGAAGACGCGGTCCGTGGCGTCGAGGCTCGTGCCGACTGGCGTCTGGAAGCGCACGAGGACGCGGCTCATGTCCTGGGAAGGGACGAACTCGGAGCGCAGGAAGCGCACGAGGCCGAGCGAGACGACGAAGAAGACGACCGCGGCCACCATCACCCAGCCCCGGTGGTGCAGCGCGGGCTTGAGCCAGCGCAGGTACGTCGCGGAGAGACGGGCGAAGGCGAGCTCGACTTTCTTGCCGAGCTTGCCGCGCTTCTCGAGCTCGAGGAAGCGCGAGCAGCGCATGGGAGCGAGGGTGAGCGCCTCCAGCAGCGAGATGAGCACCGCCACCGAGATCGTGACCCCGAACTGGAAGAAGAACTTCCCGATGATGCCCTTCATGAAGGCCACGGGCAGGAAGATGGCCACGATGGCGAGGCTCGTGGCCGCGGCCGCGAACGTGATCTCGCGCGCCCCCACGGAGGCCGCGCGCACGCGGCCCATCCCCTCCTCGCGGTGGCGGTAGATGTTTTCGAGCACCATGATCGCGTCGTCGACCACGATGCCGACCACGAGGGTGAGGCCGAGCACGGTGAACGTGTTCAGCGTGAAGCCGAAGACGTACATCACGACGAACGTACCCAGGATCGACGTGGGTATGGCCAGCAGCACGTTCAAGGTGGTGGTCCAGGAGCCGAGAAAGACCCAGCACACGAGCCCGGTGAGGACGGAGGCGAGGACGAGCGTGAACAGGATCTCCCCGATCGCCTTCTCCACGAAGATCGTGGTGTCCCAGTTCACGAACAGGATGAGCCCCTCGGGCAGGTCCTTGGCCATCTCCACGACCTTGGCGTTGACGGCCCGGCCCACCTCGACCGCGTTCGCGCCCCGGAGCTTGGTCACGCTGAAGCCCACGGACGGCTGGCCCATGGAGCGGCCGATGCGCCGGCGGTCCTCGAGGCCGTCCTCCACCACCGAAACGTCCTTGAGGCGGACGGGGGCGCCGTTCCGGTAGGCCACCACCAGGTTGCTGAAGGCCGCGAGGTCGATGGCCTCGCCCTCCGCCTTCACGTTCATCTCCCGCTCCGCGGCCTCGATGCGCCCCGCCGGCACCTCGAGGTGCTCGCGGGCGATGGCGGCGTTGACGTCCTGGGCCGTCAGGCCCTGGGCCTCCATGCGCGGCGCGTCGTACCAGACGCGCACCGAGCGGTCGCGGAAGCCCTGGAGCTGCACGTCTCCCACCCCGGGGATCGTCTGGAGCTGGGGCTTGATGTAGTTGCGGATGTAGTCGGCCACGAAGGTCGGCGGCCGGTTGCCCGCGAGGGAGAGGCGGATGATGGGCTGGTCCTCGGGGTTGTTCTTGCTGATGACGGGCGGGTCGATCCCCTTGGGAAGCCGCGACGCGGCCTGGGCGATGCGTGACTGGACGTCCTGGACGGCGGCGTCGATGTTGCGGCTGAGCTCGAACTCGATGCTGATGCTCGCCGCCCCCTGGCGCGACGTCGAGAAGAGCTGCTTGACGCCCTCGACGCCCGTGACCACGTCCTCGATCGTGTCCACGACGTCCGTCTCCATGATCTCGGGGGAGGCTCCCTCGTAGGTCACGGACACGTTGACGAGCGGGAAGTCCACGTCGGGGTTCTGGCTGATGCCGAGGCCGCGGAAGACCGTGCCGAAGCCCGTGAAGCAGATGAGCCCGAAGCCGATGAGCGCGAACATCAGCACCCAGGCGAACACGTGGTTGCGGATCGAGATGTCGGCGAGGGTCATCCCGGTGGCGATCTGCTTGGGATCCTCGGGCTCCCGCTCGAGGTCGCGACGGCGCATCTCTTCGCTCATGCTCGTCCTACGGATCGGCGGAGGAGCTCGTCCCGGGCAGCGCCGCCACCGGCTTCACGTCCACGCCGTCGGCGAGCCGGTCCGATCCCTCCACGACCACCGTCTCCCCCCCCTTGACGCCGGACAGGATCTCCACGAGCCCCGTCCCCGTGCGCAGCCCGATCTGGATGGGACGCGTGCGGGCCTTGCCCTGCTCCACCACGTACGTCACGAAGCCCTGCTCGCTCGCCTGCACCGCACCCTCGGGGACGACGAGCGCGTTCTTCTTCGTCTCCCCCGCGAGCATTACCTCCGCGAAGAAGCCGGGCTTCAGCTCGCCCGGGTTCTGCACCCAGGCGAGCGCCTCGACCTGCCGGGTCTGGGGATCGGCGACCTCCCCCACGTGGTAGATCTTGGCCGGAAAGTCCTTGGGCCCGAGGGGCGCCACTCGGAACATCACGGTGTCGCCCACCCGCGCGCGCAGCGACTCCGTCTCCGAGACCTTGAAGCGCAGGCGCAGGCGGCTCGTGTCCACGAGCGTCGCCATCACCGTCCCCATCTTCACGTACTGGCCGGTCTCCACCGTCTTGGTGTTGATGACGCCCGCGTGGGGAGGCCGCACCTCGGCCTTCCGGCGGTTCTGCACGGCGATGTCACGATTGGCCTTCGCCGCCTCCGCGCCCGCGCGCAGGCGCGACGTCTCGCCCCGCGAGCGGTTCAGCTCCTCCGCGGCCACGAGCTGGCTCTCGTTCAGCTCCTCGCGGCGCTTCAGGTCCGCCTCGGCGCGGCCCCGCTCGGCGATGCTCTGGTTGTAGCTCGCCTCCGCCTGCTCCGCCTCGAGGCGGAACCGCTCGGCGTCGATCCGGAGGAGGACGGTGGACGGCGTGACCCGGTCTCCCTCGTGGAAGCGGACGTCTGTGACCGCGCCCTCGACTTCCGCGGTCACCTGCACGATCTCCTCGGCTTCCAGCGAGCCCAGGGCCTTGATCCTGTAGACGACCTCCTGGTCCACCACGGGGGCGACTCGCACCGACAGCGCGGCCGCCTTCGGTCGGGCGGAGGCACTCGGGGTCTTCCCGCATCCCGCTCCCGCAGCCAGCCCGATCACGCAGGCGCCGTAAAGCGCCCCTTTCCCGCTATTCAAAGAAGATGGTCCTCCCGGGGTTCCTGAGCACCCCGCGACTGACCATTCTGTGCGACCGGGGGCCTCTTTCCAAGCGACCCGGCGTGAAACGATGTGACGGGCGCCGCCGCCCGCGAAGCACCCTAGAATAGCCACGTCATCGGAACCGACTGCGCTTGCGAAGACCTCCCCTCGACCTGCCTCTCGCCGTCGTCTCGATCCTCCTCGTCTCGTTCTACTGGTGGACCGCCGCCAACGGATACGCCCTCCGCGAAGCCCCGCGCGACGGGTACTACAACATGCTGACGCGAGCGCTCGCGGCCGGCCAGCTCCACCTTCTCGAGGAGCCGAAGCCGGAGATGTTCGAGCTCAACCGCCCGTACGAGCCGGGCAAGAACGCCCCCGCCCGGATCCACGACGCGTCGCTCTACCACGGGCGGTACTACCTCTACTTCGGCGTCGTGCCCGTGGTCGCGCTCTTCCTGCCCTGGCGGCTCGCGGGCCTCGGGGACCTGCCGGAAGCGGTGGCCGCGCTCGTCTTCGCCGTCGGCGGCCTCGCGTTCTGGCTGGCCGTGCTGCTCCGTCTCTTCCGCGATCACCTCCCCGACGCGCCCGGCTGGATGCGGGCGGGCGCCGCCCTAGTGCTCGGGATCTCGAGCGTCGTTCCCTTCATCCTGCGCTGCTCGTTCGTCTACGAGGTCGCGATCGCGGGCGGCTATTTCTTCCTCGCCGGGGCCTGCTACTTCTTCCTGTCCGCCGACGGCGAAGATTCCCTGCGCGTCGAGCGCCTTGCCGCGGGGGCGCTCTTCCTCGGCCTCGCCGTGGGCTGCCGCCCGAACCTGCTCGTGGCCGCGCTCCTTCTCCCGTGGCTCGCCTTCCCCGCGTGGCTCCGGACGCCGACCAGCCGCCTCCGCGCCCTCGCCGCCGTCGCGCTGCCGCTCGCCCTCTGCCTCTTCCTGCTCGGCCTCTACAACCGGGCGCGCTTCGACTCCTGGACCGAGTTCGGCGCCCGCTACCAGCTTCAGGGCCTCCGTCCCGTATCCTGGTTCGACCCCCGCGCCGTGCCCGTCGCCCTGTACTTCCACTTCCTCGCCCCGCCCCATCCGCGCCTCGATTTTCCGTTCCTGTCGGTGGTCGCCTCGTACCCGGGCACCGGTCCCGAGGGCTTCTTCATGGGCGACACCACCGGCCTCGTGATGCACGCGCCGTTCGTCCTGGTGCTGCTCTTCGCGTCGCGGGTCCTCCGGAACGCTCCCGTCGCTCGTCCCTGGAAGCTGGGCGGTCGGCTCGCGGTGCTGGCCGCGACCGGGCTCCTCATCCCCGTCCTCACGAGCTTCGTCTTCGCCTCCGCGGCCATGCGCTTCGAGGTCGACTTCGCGAGCTTCCTCGTCGTGCCCTCCCTCGTGCTGCTCGCGATTGCCCTGCAGAAGGAAGGGCCCCGGCGCGCCCTCGTGCGCGCCGGCGCCGCCGTCCTCGTCGCCTGGTCGCTCGTCGCCGGGGTCGCGATGAGCCTGCAGGGAGGCAGCGACGGCCTCCGCGTCTTCAACCCACAGGGCTTCGCCTCGCTCGAGCGGCGCTTCGAGCCTCTGCGCGTCCTTCTCGGCCGCGTGTTCGTGCGCGACAACCGGGGGACGTTCCGCTTCCGGATCGCCTTTCCCGAGCGGGCGGCGGCGCCGGAGGAGCCCGTGCTCACCTCCGGATCGACGGACGTGCACGACGTCCTCGCGGCGAAGCAGGCGGGCCCGGGCCTCTTCCAGCTCGTGCTGCGGCCGGCGAGCGGGCCGCCGCAGGCGACGTCGCCCCTTCCCTTCACCCCCGGGCGCTTCTACGACCTCGCGGTGGAGCTCGACCAGGTGCGGCGCGTGCTCGTCGCCCGCGTGGACGGCCGCCCCGCCTTCCGCCTCGAGGGACGCCTGGGGACCGTCCATCCCAACCTCGTCGAGTACGGAAGGGGAGCACGTGGCCACGGTGCGGTTTCGCTCGGCCGCTTTTCCGGGACGATCATGCCGGAGCAGATGATTTGGGCCGGACGTCCCGGGCTGGAGTCGCTTCCCCCGCTCTCCTCGCTGCCCGCCGTCCACACGGAGTCGGCGCTGGAGATGCCGGCCTCCCCGACCGCCGGCCTCCTCTGGATCCCGGCCGGCAAGGAGGGAAGCTACCTCTACGCGGGAACGGAGTGGCGCTGGATCCCGCGGACCTTCGTGGACCGCGTGAGCGTCCGGAGGAAGGTGGACTTCGCTCCGCTCGGGGCAGGGGCGGTGGAACCGCTCGTCTCGTCCGGAGACAAGGAGGCGGCGGACGCGATCTACGTCCGGCGCCTCGGCGCCGACCGCGCGGCCGCCGGGCTCGCCCGGTGGCGCGGCGCGTGGGAGCTCGGGCCGACAGGCCCGCCCTTTCCAACGCCGGCCGGACGGCCGCGCGATCTCTTCGTCGTGCTCGATCGGGCCAACGGCGACGTGATGCTGGAGATCGACGGGAAGGAAGTTCTGCGCACACGGGCCGATCTCGCGCCGATCGACCGCAACCTGATCGCGGTGGGACGGAGTCCCGAGGGCCTAACGCTCGGTCGGGGCGACTTCTCTGGCCGGATCTCTCCGTGAGGCGACGCGCGCTCCTCGTCGCCGCCGCGCTCGGGTACGTCGCGGCGCTCCTCGCCGGCTTCCTGCTCACCCGGATCGGGACGACGACCTGGGACACGGCCGCGCACCGCGATCACATGCTGTGGCTGGTCGGCCGGTGGCAGGGGCAGGACCGTGGACTTCCGTACGAGGAGCTGCAGTGGGCGGGGCCCCTGTGGGAGTACGTCCTCGCCGTCTTCGAGGCCGTCTTCCGCTTCCTTCGCGATCCCTACTGCGTCCGGCACGCCGCGACGTTCACTCTCCTTCCCCTCACCGCGGCCGCGGTCTTCGCCCTCCTCCGCAAGGCCGGCGAGACGCGAGCCACCGCCGCGCTCGCGGTGGCCCTCCTCCTCGGCAACCTGCGTTTGGTCGGCCACTCGATCCTCAACGTGAAGGACTTCCCGCTCGCCTGCCTCTACGCGCTGGCGGCGCTCTGGATGTGGACCGTCCTCCACGAGGAGGGCACGGCGGGGGTCCTGTCGCGACCGCGGCGGCTGCTCGCGCTGGCCGTCGTCTCCGTCCTGCCCTACCTCATGCAGCCGCCCGTGCTGAGCCACTGGCTCCTGCTCCTCGCGCTCTGCGCCTTCGCGGCGATCCGCGAGGCCTCGGGCCTCACGCGCTGGCAACGCTGGCGGGGCGTGCTCTTGCCGCTCGCCACCTTCCCGCTTCTCGCCTGGGCGGTCTGGCCGCCGCTCTGGGACCGGGGGCTCGGCGGGCTCGCCGCGTCCTTCTCGCTCTTCTCGAAGTTTCCCTGGCGGGGAACGGTGCGGGTGCTCGGCACGAACTACATCTCGAACGATCTGCCGAGGTGGTACGGTCCTTTCTGGATTCCCTTGTCGTGGGAACCGGTGAGCTTCCTCGTCCTCGCCGCGGGGCTCGTCGCGTTCCTCGTCGTGGTCGCGCGCAGCCTCCTCCGCACGCGGCAGCTCGGCACCTCGATCGTCACCGGCTCGCTTCCCGTCTGGGTGGCCGTTTTCGCGGGCGCCCCCTGGGCCGCGGTGATCGTGCTGCGGCCGGTGCTGTACGACGAGGACCGGCACCTCCTCTTCGCGATGCCGCTCCTCGCGGTGGCGGCGGCCCTCGGGCTTCGATCTCTCGGCGAGCGGTGGAAGGCCGGGATCGCCGCCGTCGCCCTCGTGGCGTCGCTCGCGACGGCCGTGTACTGGGGAAAGTACTCCTACGTGTATCGCAGCCCCCTTCTTCGCACGGCGGAGGAGGATTTCAAGGGCGACTACTGGGGGGTGTCGAGCGGCGCGATGGCCCAGGCCCTCTACGACCACGTCCCCGACGGCGCGTGGGTGGTGGTGGCGGCACTCCCGGAGCCCGTCACGATCGAGGTGGAGAGGCGCGAGACGAGCCGCCTCGTGCTCGCCCGCCCGCCGAAGTGGTTCCGGCTCGAGCTCAAGGGCCCGCCGTCCGGCGAGTTCTACGTCGTGGCCACGAACCGCAACGGCACGAACCACCGCATCCTCGAGGACATCACCGCGGGTCGGGCCCGCGAGCTCTGGCGCGACGCGATCCCGGGGGCGGACCCCGGGGCGGTGCTCGCCTTCTACACGGAGCCGTGCCCGCACTGCCGGCTGAAGGTCCGGCTGCTCTAGGGGGATCGCGTGAGCGAGCGCCACCGCGGGTGGGCACTCGGGGCCGCCGCCGTCCTCGTCGTCGCCTATGCCGCCTTCTGCAAGGCCCTGCTCTTCCGAAATCTCGAGTACCTGGGGAGCGATCTGTTCTCGTTCCTCGAGATGAGCTGGAGCTGGTACTACGCCGGGCTCTGGTTGCACGACAACATCTACGGCCATCACTACGCCCTTCACAGCTTCGTGATCGTCCCCCTCTTCTCACCCCTCACGATCCCCTTGGGGGCCTACGGGTTCGTCGTCGGCCTCGCCCTCCTCAACGCGTTCGCCGCGTGGCGGCTCGCGACGCTCGCCGTCCTCGACCTCCCGGCTCGGCTCGCTGCGCTCGCGGGCCTCTTGTCGCCCGTCGCGTTCTGGGCGTTCGACAACCCGTACTGGGGCTTCCACCCCGAGCTGTGCTACCCGCCGCTCGCGGTGCTCTTCGCCGCTGAGCTCGAGACGGGGAGACGCGGCCGGGCCGCGCTCGCGGCCCTGCCCCTCATGCTGGTGAAGGAGGACGGGGCGGTGCTCGCGGCTTGTGTCCTCGTCGCCCACTTCGCCTCGCAGCTCTGGGGGCTCCGGCACGATCCCGAGGCCGAGCGCCGGAAGACGCTCGCCGCCGCGCTCCTCGCCCTCCTCGCGGTGACGCTCGTGTTCGCGGCGAACATGGCGATCCTCGGCCTCGCCAGCCGCTTTCACGCCGCCGAGCAGGGCACCTCCTCGGGCCGCATCGGCGACGCGCTGCGCATGCTCGCGCTGACCGCCGCCGGCCGAGGAAAGATCCCCCGGCTCGTCCTCCAGGACGGCCTCGTCTTCTATGCCCAGATGGCGGCCTTCGTCCTGCTGCCGCTCCTGCGCCGTTTTCCGCGCGGGGCGCTCCTCTTCCTCGTCTCCGCACCACCGGTCGTGGCGGTGCTGCTCGTCTCCGCCGCCACCTACCGGTTCGAGCTCATGGTCTGGTCGCCGAGGGTGGCGACCCTCCTCGGTGTCGTCCTCGCCTGCCTCGTGATAGCGGGCGCGAACGGCCCGACGCCGGTGCCGGTGCCGGCGTCCGGTAGAACGCGGACCGCGGCCGCCGTGGTCCTGGTGCTCGTCTCCTGGGGCCTGCAGGTCGCGCGGCTCCGGCCGTTGCCCTACGTCCTTTCTCCGCGTCTCGACGCCACCGCGCTCGTCCGCGGGGACGGCTACGCGATCTCGAGGCTTCCCCAGGACGATGTCTCCTTCCTTCGCTGTCTCGGGGCGCGGCTGCCCGGCGGGTTGCCGGTTTCCGCCCCGGAGGGAGTACGTCCCTTCTTCCACCGCCAGTCGATCGTCGTCGAGCAGTTCGCGCATCGCGCCTGGCACGTCCCGCGGCTCCGCGTGGTGGCTTCGGCGGAGGCGGCGTCGCCCGAGACCCCGTGCCCGGGACCGCGCCGCGGCGACCTCGCGGTCCACGCGGAGTGCGACCTGCTGCCCCTCGTCGCGGCCTGCGGTCTCTAGCTCGCCCAGGGATTGGGAAAGGCCCGGGCGATCTCCAGGAAGAGCGCGGTGTTGGTCGCGAGCTGGAGCACGGCGAGCGCCACGAGAGCGGCTCGGAGCGCGCGGAGCTCGCTTCCTTCGGAGGCTCCGATGCCGAGCGCGACGAGAGCCAGGACCGCGAACGTCCACTGGCCGCTGTAGAGGAAGAGCGACGTGCCGAACACCAGGTGGAGCGCGACGAGGGCGAGGATCCACAGGCCCAGCGCCGCCACCACCGGCCGCCGCCAGGAGCCCGTGCGCGCGCTCCGCACGACGGCAGCCACGACGAGAGCGCCCCAGACGACAGCGTGGACGAGGCCGGCCGGCCGCGGCACCGCCCCTCCCGGCGGGAAGTCCACCGCCGTCCGGGACTCGTCCTTCTTCGTCGTCGTCTGGGGAGCCGCGAGGTTCCATTCGAGGAAGTGCGGGGCGAGCTCACCCACTCGCGCGACGAGGTCGCGCGGCTGACTGGGCCAGACGAAGCTCAGCCGGTCGTCCCGGCCGAGGCCGCCCACGCTCCAGAACGGCGCGGTGCCGGCGTAGACGCCCGTCTGCAGCAGGCTCAGGACGGCGGTGACGGCGACGACGCCGAGCACGAAGACGGCGCGGGCGCGAAGGGAGAAGCGCCGCGTCTCGGCCTCGCCGGGCGGCGGAGCGAGGGCGACGGCGACGACGTTCGTGACGGCCATGCCGAACGCGAAGACTCCAATGGGCAGGCGGACCGGCGTGCGTCCGTTCGCGCCGAAGAGCAGGAGCAGGCCGAGCGTCGAGAAGGCCCAGCTCTCGGGGAAGACGGAGAAGACGGCCTGCGACGCGGACAGGCCGAAGACGGCGCTCCAGGCCGCGGCCGTCGCCGTGTCGAGCCCGTTCTTCCGGAGCAGGCGGAAGAAGGCGGCGACACCGCTGGCACCGGCGACCGCGCACAGCAGCGAGGCGGCGAGCCGGCCGGCCTGCTCGACGCCGAAGCCACGGAGAAGCGCCTTCAGGGCCACCCCCACCGGGTTCAGGAGCAGCACGAAGAGCGGGTGGTACTGCGTGCGGTGGTGGGGACCGGCGAAGCGGGTGAGGTCGATGATCCGGCTGGGCACGTCGGCGTCGAATAGCTGGTCGAGGTAGGCGAACGCCATGGGTGCGCTGCGCTGGAGCGCGATGCCGACGGCGGCGTAGAGAGCGGCGAAGGCGAGGAAGAGGGCCGAGAGCGCAAGAGCCTCCGTCCGCTCGGCTCGCGTCATTCGCCGGCGAGTATACTGGGTCGTCGGGCCACCTCTCGCGCCGGAGACCCCCCATGAAGCGAGTCGCCCTCGTTCTCTGCCTCGTGCTCCCGGCCTGCGGCGGAGACGGTTCCACCTCTCCCACTCCCTCGCCCACGGCCACACCGCCCTCGGGCACGTGCGGGGCGGGACCCGTCGTGCCCGGGACTCCCACGCTCGCTTCGGAGCGCGTGGTGGGAGGGCTCCGCAATCCCCTCGACCTTCAGGCCGCGCCCGGCGACCGCGATCGCCTGTTCGTGGTCGAGCAGGAAGGACGCATCCGCGTCGTGCGCGGAGGCCAGCTCGCCTCGACGCCGTTCCTCGACGTCGCGTCGCGCGTGCTCTCGGGCGGCGAGCGCGGCCTCCTCGGCCTCGCCTTCCATCCGCAGTACGCCACGAACCACCGCTTCTTCGTGAACTACACGGACAGCAACGGCGACACCAACATCTCGGAGTTCCGATCGACCTCGGCGGACGCCGCGGATCCGGCAAGCGAGCGCGTGCTCCTCCACGTCGCCCAGCCGTTCGCGAACCACAACGGCGGCGGCCTCAGCTTCGGCAACGACGGCTTCCTCTACATCGGGCTCGGAGACGGAGGATCCGGCGGCGACCCGCTCGGCAACGGCCAGCGCCTCTCCACTCCGCTCGGCAAGCTGCTGCGCATCGACGTGGACCGCGGCCAGCCCTTCGCCGTGCCGACCGACAACCCCTTCGTCTCGAACCCGGGGGCGTTTCCCGCGATCTGGGCCTACGGGCTCCGAAACCCCTGGCGCTTCGCGTTCGACCGCTCGACCGGCGACCTCTACATCGGCGACGTGGGCCAGAGCCGCCTGGAGGAGGTGGACGTCGGCCTCGCCTCGCGCCACGGAGGAGAGAACTACGGGTGGAACATCATGGAGGGCCGCTCCTGCTTCAGCCCGTCGAGCGGCTGCAACCAGTCGGGCCTCGTCCTTCCCGTGCTCCAGTACGACCACAACACCGGCTGCTCGATCACGGGAGGCGCCCTCTACCGGGGCTGCCGCATGCCGGGATACGCGGGGACCTACTTCTACGGGGACTTCTGCACTGGGCTCATCCGGTCGTTCCGTCTGCAGAACGGCGCGGTCGCGGACGAGCGCGACCACACGGCGACCGTCGGCCGCGGGATCTCGAGCGTGTCCTCGTTCGGCGTGGACCTGGACGGCGAGGTCTACGTGGTCGATTACGACGGCGAGGTCTACCGGATCATCCCCGGCAGCTGAGCGCCCTCGCCTCCACGGAAATCGCGGGCCGAGAGACGGGCGTGGAGTTGTCCGCAAAGCGGCCAAAGCGCCGCGGCCTGGCGGCGCGCTATCGGCAAGTTTCGACTCGATATACGGAATCCGTAATATTGAGCGCCAGAAGCACGGCTTACCATCGGCTAACTGTTTCTGCTACTCTGTGGCTTAGCGAAGGCGTGCTTTAGGAAGGCGGAAACCGGCAGCAAAGTAGTCGGGCATGCCGGTTGCTAAATAGTCCTTCGGAAGCGTGGGCTTGCGCTTCCGGCGCGGAGTGCGAGGGCTCATGTCCGACGAGGCGGCGAAGGCGGAGAGGCGGAGGGCAGCCCGGGTCGTACCCCCAGAGCCCGTGACCGTGACGATGGAGAACGGAAACGGCGTCGCGTACGGGATCGTCGCCAACATCTCGGAGACGGGAGCGTGCGTGCGGACGGACGTCGCCTTCACGCCCGGCGAGGAGCTCCTCGTCCGCCTCAACTTCGCCCGAGAAGCGCAGCCCGTCTCCGCGACGGGCCGCGTCGTCTGGGCGAGCGGCGCTCCCAAGGAAGGCAACGGCGGTCTGCGCCACGGCGTCCAGTGGACGTACGACGGCCCGCATCGCGTGCGCCTCCGGCTGCTCGTCAAGTCGATGATCGGCTAGGCCGTCTCGACCTCGCGGCGCCGCCACAGCAAGTAGACCGCCGGGTAGACGAGCAGCTCCAGCAGGAACGACGTCGCGAGGCCTCCCACCATCGGCGCGGCCACGCGCTTCATCACGTCGGCCCCCGTCCCCATCGACCACATGATCGGCATGAGGCCCATGAACGCGGCCGTCACCGTCATCATCTTCGGGCGCAGGCGACCGACGGCGCCGTGCACGATCGCCTCCTGCAGATCGCCGAGCGAGCGCAGCCGTCCGGCCGCCTTCGCCTCGTCGTAGGCGAGGTCCAGGAAGAGCAGCATGAAGACGCCGGTCTCGGCGTCGAGGCCCATGAGGGCGATCATCCCGACCCACACCGCGATCGACACGTTGTAGTCGAGGGCCCACAGGAGCCAGACGGCGCCCACGAGCGAGAACGGCACCGCCAGGACCACGATGAGCGTCCGCGCGACGGAGCGCGTGTTGGCGTAGAGGAGGAAGAGGATCAGGAAGAGCGCGAGAGGGACCACGAGCTTCAGCCGCTCGCGCACCCGCTGCATGTTCTCGAACTGGCCGCTCCACTCGAGCGAGTAGCCCGAGGGAAGGGCGAGGGAGGCGGCGACCGCGCGCTTCGCGTCCTCGACGTATCCCCCCACGTCGCGCCCCGCCACGTCCACGTAGACGTAGCCGACGAGCAGCCCGTTCTCGTTGCGGATCATGGAGGGGCCGGTCACCGTGCGCAGGAAGGCGACCTGGGCGAGAGGGACCTGGGCCCCCGAGGGGGTCATGACGAGCACGCGGCCGAGCGTGTCGAGGTCGTCTCGCAGGTCGCGGGGATACCGGACGTTCACCGGGAAGCGGGCGCGGCCCTCGATGGTCGTGGTCACGTTCTCGCCGCCGATCGCGGACAGGATCACGTCCTGGACCTGCTGCACCGAGAGGCCGTAGCGGGCGAGCTCGTCCCGCCGGAGCTCGAAGTCCACGAAGTAGCCGCCGGCCACGCGCTCCGCGAAGACGCTCCGCGTGCCCGGAACGTCGCGGAGGATCGGCTCGAGCCGCGCGCCCAGCGCCTCGATCTGCTGGAGGTCCGGGCCGTAGACCTTGATCCCGACCGGTGTGCGGACGCCGGTGGTGAGCATGTCGATGCGGTTGCGGATGGGCATGGTCCAGGCGTTCGTCTGGCCGGGGATCTGCAGGGCCTCGTCCATCTCCGCCACCAGCTCCTCGCCGGAGATGCGGTCCGGCCAGACGCGACGGAGAAGGGCGGCCTTCAGCCATTCCGGCGCCCACGAGGAATACCAGCGGTCCTTCGGCCGCCACTGCGACTCGGGCTTGAGCACGACGACCGTCTCCATCATCGAGAAGGGAGCGGGATCGGTGGACGTCTCGGCGCGGCCCGCCTTGCCGTGGACGCTCTCCACCTCGGGGAACGCGGTGAGGATGCGGTCCTGCGTCTGCAGGAGGCGCGCCGCCTCGGTCACCGAGATGCCGGGCAGGGTCGTGGGCATGTAGAGGATCGTCCCCTCGTTGAGGAGCGGCATGAACTCGTGGCCGAGCCGCATGTAGACGGGAACGGTCGAGAGGAGGAGCGCGAGGGCGGCGGCGATCGTGGACCGCGGGTGGCGGAGCACGAAGCGGCAGGCGGGCCCGTAGACGGCGAAGAGCACGCGGCTCACCGGATGGCGCGCCTCCTGGTGGTAGCGACCCACCGTGGCCTGGTTGAAGAGCCAGGAGAGCCAGCGCGGCCGGAAGTGCACCCAGTCCATGCGAGTGAAGAGCATGCGAAGCGCGGGGTCGAGCGTCAGGACGAGGAGCGCCGCCATCAGCATCGTGAGGTTCTTCGTCCAGGCGAGCGGCCGGAAGAGCCGGCCCTCCTGATCCACGAGCGTGAAGACGGGCAGGAAGGCGGCCGCGATCAGGAGCAGCGAGAAGAAGACGGAGGGACCCACCTCCAGTAGCGCCTGGAGCCGCACCTGGTGGTAGTCGCCGACGCGACCGCCGTGCTCCCAGAGCTCCAGCTTCTTGTAGGCGTTCTCGACCTCCACGATGGCGCCGTCCACGAGAACGCCGATGGAGATCGCGATCCCGGCGAGGGACATGATGTTCGACGACAGGCCCATGAAGGCCATGGGCAGGAAGGCGAGCACCACCGAGACGGGGATGGTCACGATGGGCACGAGCGCGGAGGGAATGTGCCAGAGGAAGACGAGGATGACGAGGCTCACGATCGCCATCTCCAGGACGAGCTCGTGCTTCAGGTTGTCGATCGCGCGCTGGATGAGGTCGGAGCGGTCGTAGGTGGTGACGATGCGAACACCGGGAGGCAGCGAACGCTCGATCTCGAGGAGCCGCTCCTTCACGCGCCAGATCACCTCCCGCGCGTTCTCCCCGTGGCGCATGACCACGATGCCGCCCACGGTGTCCCCGAGGCCGTTCAGGTCGGACACCCCGCGGCGCATCTCCGGGCCCAGGGCCACGTCGGCCACGTCACGCAAGAGGACGGGCGTCCCCCGCTCGTCGGTCTTGAGCACGACCTGCTCGAGGTCCTTCGGAGAGCGGAGGTAGCCGCGGCCGCGGACCATGTACTCCTTACCCGAGAACTCGATGAGGCGCCCGCCCACCTCCTGGTTGCTGCGACGCACCGCCTCCGCGACCTCCATGATCCCGAGCGAGTAGGCCTTCAGGCGGTTGGGGTCGACCGTCACCTGGTACTGCTGCGAGAAGCCGCCGAGGGCCGCGACCTCGGCGACACCGGGCACGGACTGGAGGCGGTAGCGCAGGTTCCAGTCCTGGAGCGTGCGGAGGTCGGCGAGGGAGTGCGTCCTCGACTCGTCGACGAGCGCGTACTGGAACACCCAGCCGACACCGGTGGCGTCCGGGCCGAGCTCCGTGCGCACCCCCGCGGGGAGGACCGGTTGGATCCGCGAGAGGTACTCGAGCACGCGGCTGCGCGCCCAGTAGAGGTCCGTGCCGTCCTTGAAGATCACGTACACGTAGCTGAAGCCGAAGTCGGAGAACCCGCGGATCGTCTTCACGTTGGGCGCGCCGAGGAGGGCGGTGACGATCGGGTACGTGACCTGGTCCTCCACGATGTCGGGGCTGCGGTCCCAGCGCGAGTAGACGATGACCTGCGTGTCCGAGAGGTCGGGGATCGCGTCCACGGGGATGTGCCGGACGACGTAGATCGCGTAGGCGACCACGAACGCGGTCGCGAAGAGGACGACGAAGCGGTTCTCGGCGCTCCACCGGATGATCGCCGCGATGACGCCGCGCCGCGACTCCATCAGTGCACGTGCTCGGACGAAGCGCGCGGCGAGGCCGACGCCCCCGGGCGCGGCGGCGCGCCCGGCGGAGCGACGGAGGGCAGGGGGCTCGGGGAGAAGGACTGCAGCGCCGCCTTCAGGCTCGATTCCGAGTCGATGAGGAAGTTCGCGGACGTCACCACGCGATCCCCCTCCTGCAGGCCCGAGAGCACCTGGTAGCCGCCCTCGCTGCGCGCCCCGAGCACGATCTCGCGGGGCTCGAGCCGTCCGTCGCCCTGGTCTAGGAAGACGAGGCGGCGGTCTCCCGGCTTCAGGATGGCGCTGTCGGGCACGAAGAGCGCCGAGCCGAGATCGGTGCGCAGGACGACGTCCGCGTACATGTCGGGCTTGAGCTGGTCGCCCTCGTTGGCGACCTCGATGCGCACCTTGATCGTGCGCGTGGCCGGCTCCACCGTCGGGTTGATGTAGGCGACGGCGCCCCGGAGGGCGCGGCCGGGCTGGTAGGGCAGCGTGATCTCCGCGGCCATCCCCTGGCGCACGGCGGGCAGATCCGACTCGTAGACGTCGGCGAGGATCCAGAGCTTCGAGAGGTCGGCGATGTCGAAGAGCGTGTCCGCGGGCGTGACCCTCATCCCGTGGAACGCCGTCTTCTGCACGACGTAGCCCCCAAGGGGGGCGTAGAGATCGAGCGTCCGGCCGACCTCTCCCGTCTTCTCGAGACGGGCGATGTCTTCTGCCGGGATGTCCCAGAAGAGCAGGCGCTGGCGCGCCGCCTCCAGCAGGTTCGCGCTGCCCTGGGCGACGGAGGGAATGGCGCTCTCGCCCAGCCGCTGCTGCGCGCGGTACGCGAGGAGATACTCCTGCTGCGTGGCGACGAGCTCGGGAGCGTAGAGGGCGGCCAGCCGCTCGCCGCGGTGTACGAGCTGGCCCGTGAAGTTGACGTAGAGCCGCTCGACGTAGGCCTCGTACTTGGTGTGGACGTGATGGATGAGGCGCTCATCCACCGCCACGCGACCCACGGTGCGGATCGTCTGCTCGAGCGCGCGCCGCCGGACCTCCTCGCTACGCACGCCCAGCACCTGGCGGCGCTCGGGAGAGAGCGCAACCACCGCCCGTCCGGCAACCGGCCCGGGCAGCTTCAGCTCGTCCTCGTAGACCGGGACGTAGTCCATCCCCATCTCGTCCTTGCGAGGCCGGTCGGAGCGGATCGTGGGGTCCATGGGCGAGCGCCAGTACGCGATCTTTCTCGCCCCCTTCGCATCCGGCGACGGGGAAGCCTCGAAGGGCACGAGCTTCATCTTGCAGATCGGGCACTCGCCGGGCTTCTCGGAGACGTAGGACGGGTGCATCGGGCATCGGTACTGCTCCGTCGTGGCCGGCCGCTCGACGCCCGCGTCGGCGCCACGGCGGCAGGCGACGCCGGCGGCGAGGAGCGCGGCGGCGACGACGAGCAGGATGGCGAGAGAGCGTCTGACCCGGTTCTTCATGTTCCGCCTCACCGTCCCATCGAGCCCATGGACATCCCGCTGGCGGGCGCGGCTCCCGCGGGCGCCGCTTCCGAGCTCATCGCGGACGCTCTCCCCGGCATGGAGGACATCGAGGGGCCCGCCACCTCCGGCATGTCGCTCGCGGCCTCGAGGCTCGCCTCCTCGAGGCGCGTGCGAATCCGCTCGTGGCCGGCGAGGATGCGCAGGTGCCGCGCCCGGTCGTCGTAGAGCGTCGCCAGCGCCTCGAGCACCGCCACGAACGGCACCTTGCCCGCCTGGTAGCTCGCGATCGCGGCTTCCACGGACATCTGGCCCTGCGGGAGGATCCCGTCGCGATACAAGAGCGCGAGGCGCTCCGCGGCCTGGAGCTGCAGGAGCCGCTCCTGCGTGCGGTAGCGGAGCTGGAGCCTCACCGACTCCTGGCGGCGCTCGCCCGCGCGCAGCCGGGCCTCGGCCTCGCCGACCGCGGCTTCCCGCCGCCGGCGCTGGAAGGGCAGGTTGACGCCGATGCCCGCCTGCCACATCGGGTCGAGGCCGCCTCGGTTCATGTAGCCCGCTTGCACGGTGAAGTCCGGCTTGAAGTCGAGCCGCGCCAGGTCCACGGCCAGGCGGCCCCGCTCGAGCGACGTCTCCGACGCCCGCACCTCGGGGCTGATGGCCGCCGTCCAGTCCACGAGCTCGGCGAGCCTGCGGGTCTCCGGGCGGACGACGAGACGCGCCGAAGTCTCGAGCGACGCGTCCGCCGGCCGCGCGAGCAGCCGATTCAGCTCGGCGAGGCGGACCGCGGCTTCCGCCTCCTGCTCCGCCTGGAGCTGGCCGACGCGCGTGATCTCCACCTGGACGCGGAGCACGTCCTGCTGCGCTCCCTGGCCGACCGAATAGCGGGCGCGGGCGACACCTTCGGTCTCGCGCCAGATCTCCGCCTGCTCGCCGACGAGCGCGAGCTCTTCCCGGGCGAGGAGCAGCGCGTAGTAGGCCCGCCGCACCTCCGCCACCAGGGTGAGCCGGGCCCGCTCCTCCTGCCGCGCGGCGAGCTCGGCTTCGCGGGCGCCGATCTCGCCGCGGACGCGGCGCTTGCCCGGCCAGGGCAACTCCTGGCTGGCCATGAAGCCGAGCGTGGTCATGTCGCGCTCGCCGAGGGTGGGCGCCCAGCCGTCGTTCGTGTAGGTCACGGAGAAGACGGGATCGGCGAGAGCTCGCGCCTGGTCGGGCCGCGCCTCCATGGCGCGCACGGTCTCCTGCGCTCCCAGCAGGTCAGGGTTCTTCGCGATCGCCTCCTCCACGAGGGCGGCGAGCACGGGATCGTCCACCGGCGGAAGTTCGCCCGCCGGGAGAGCCCGCACGGCGAGGACGAGAAGAGCCAGGGCCGACAGACGGCGAGCAAATTGCATCGATACACCTCGGAGAGACGTTTCCGGACGGTCGCGCCCGCGCACTCGCGCACGGACGCGCGGAAAGCGCGGCTCTAGCGGGGTATCAGACGCGCAGGGGAGGAGGGGACGAAGCGGCGTGCGTAACGGAAGCCGGCACGAGCGCCGGCACGGGCAGGGCGCTCGTCGGCACCGACCCGACCGTCGTCACCGCGGTCGCGTGCTGCGGACCGACCGAAGGAACGCTTGAATCGGAGACGGGCGTCACGGCGCACGCGCAGCAGTCCGGCGCGGCGGGAACGAGACCGGCCTCGCCCCCGCAGCACCCGTGATCCGCGGCCGTCGTCACCGGCAGGGCCGCGCACAGGCAGGGAACCAGGACGGTGGCCACGAGAGCCAGAGAGACGACAGCGGCGCGGACGGCGGTCCTCACGTCCACCATCGGAGCACCCTCGCCCGGGGGCTGTCAATAGGCCGTCGGGAGGGTGCGCTCAGCAGCAATGCGTCTCCCCTCTCCAGGCCTCGCGTCCCTCTTTCACGAGGAACACCGTCATGCCGAGGGCGGCGAGCGGGTCCGCCCACCACCAGCCGAAGAGCGTGTTGAGCCCGACGCCGCAGAGGACGATCACGGAGAGCCAGAAGCAGGCGGTCGTCTGCACCGCGTCCGTCTCGAGGGCGTGGCTGTGGAGCGCCGCCGCGGACCGGCGCTTGGCCCGGGCCAGCCAGAGCATGAGGTTCATGGACACGATGGTGAGGCCGATGCCGATCAGCGAAGGACGCGGGCGCTCGCCGGTGACGAGCGACTGCAGCGCCTCGTACCCCACCCAGGCGGCGAGGCCGAAGAGCGAGGCGCCCACGAGCCGCCGGGCCTGCCGGTCGAGGCGCGTCACCGCCTCGAGGTCCATGTGCCGCGACTCCGCGCGGAGCCGCCACAGGAGCACGAACCCGGAAGCCATCTCCACGAAGCTGTCGATGCCGAAGCCGAAGAGGGCGACGCTTCCCGCGAGGTGGGCCGCGGTCACCGCCACTGCGCCCTCCACGAGGTTCCACGCCACCGTGAGGTACTCGAGCCGGAGCGCGTGGGTGAGCCGCTCCGTCCGGCCTTCCGCGGCCAGCGCGGCGGCGTGGCTCCCGTTCACAGGGTGACCCGCCGCAGCCGCAGAGCGTTCGCGATCACGCTCACCGAGCTCAGGCTCATGGCCGCGGCGGCGATCATGGGAGAGAGAAGCGTGCCGGTGAAGGGGTAGAAGACTCCAGCGGCCACGGGCACGGCGAGCAGGTTGTAGACGAAGGCCAGGAAGAGGTTCTGGCGGATGTTCCGGACGGTGGCGCGCGACAGCTTCCGCGCCCGCACGATGCCGCCGAGGTCGCCGCGCACGAGCGTCACTCCCGCGCTCTCGATGGCGACGTCGGTCCCCGTGCCCATGGCGATCCCGACGTCCGCGGCCGCGAGGGCGGGGGCGTCGTTGATGCCATCCCCGGCCATTCCGACGACGCGGCCCTCGGCCTGGAGACGCTTCACGTGCTCGGCCTTCGCGTCGGGCAGGACGTTTCCCTCGAAGGCGTCGAGGCCGAGCGTCCGGGCCACGCGCTCCGCCGCCTGTCGGTGATCGCCGCTCAGCATCACGATGCGGAGACCCTCGCGGTGCAGCGAGGCCACTGCCTCCCGCGCGGAATCGCGGACGGGATCGGTCGCGCCGATGATGCCCCGCAGCTGGCGGTCGCGCGCAAGGAAAACGGCGGCCTGGCCCTGGTCTCGGAGAGCTTGGGCGCGCGACCGC
>JBKPBQ010000426.1:0-9804 GCA_046726955.1 Acidobacteriota bacterium | reverse complement strand
GAGGCGAGTCCGCCGACGTCGTCCTCCTCATCATGAACAGCAAGGGCGTCGACAAGCTCCTGGAGAGCAAGCTGACGCTGGGCGCCGACGCCTCGGTGGCCGCGGGGCCGGAAGGACGCAAGGCCGCGGCCGCGACCGACGTCCAGATGCATGCCGAGATCCTGACGTACAGCCGCAGCCGAGGGGTCTTCGCCGGCGTGTCGCTGGAGGGCGCGAGCGTCCGCCCGGACAAGGACGCCAACGAGCGGCTCTACGGCGCCAAGCTCGACCCCCGCTCCCTGGTCGCGGGCAACCATCCGGTCCCCGCCCAGGCCCGAGCGCTCGTCAACACGCTGCAGAGCTTGTCGCCGACGAACGTCTCGCGGAACTAGGCGGGACGCGGACCTGAAACCGGCCCTCCTGCGGCTGCCTCAGCCGCGGGTCGATCTGGGTGTGCCGAAGACGAGGTCGCTGAACGAGAACGGAACGTTTGAATCCAGTGTAACCGCTATGGGTCGGCCTTCGCGTTCGCGGCCGGAGGAGCGGGCGCGAAGAGCAGGTCCTGGAAGTCGAAGCTGAAGTCCGTGAGCGGCGAGACGGGCGCCATCTTCATCTGGTCGATGGAGCCGTCGGGCTTGAGCGCGAACGTCACGTAGGCGTCGGCGTTGAGGCTGCGGTCGCGCCAGCGCGCCACGAACGTGTCGTACTGCCAGGGCTCGAGGTCGCCCACGAGGCCGGGCGTGCGGCCGAAGCGCAGGACGAGCGACGCGCCCTCGAGCGCGATCGCGACGTCGCCGTACCACGCGTCCACGTAGCGGCCCGCGTATTTCTCGAGGGGCAGCGAGGGACGCGCTTCCGCCACCCGGCGACCCGCCGCGGTCTGGACCGTCCCCTCGGCCTTGGCCTGCTCCTCCCGATCGGCGGCCGCGAGCTTGCCGATCCAGTCGGTCGCGGGCCCGCCGAGATAGTGGTCGACGAGCGTCAGCATGAGCGCCCGGTGCACGGTGTCGTTCTCCTGGTTGGTGAGGATCACGATCCCCAGCTGGATGTCCGGGACGAGCTGGACCCGCGAGGCCATCCCGGACAGCAAGCCCGTGTGGCCGACCAGCTTCTTGCCGCGGTAGTCGCGGAGGTTCCATCCCAGCCCGTAGGTCGAGAAGCTGGGTCGGAGCATTTCCAGCCCGCGCCGCGGGTCTTCGATGGGCAGGATCGTCTGCGACGACCACATCTCCGTCCCGGCCTCCTTGCTGAAGAGGCGCGTCTCGCGCCCCGTGGCGTCGCGGCTCAGGCCGTGGTCGAGCTGGGCCATCACCCAGCGCGCCATCTCGGCGGCGCTCGAGTTGATCGCCCCCACCGGCGCCGCGTTGTCCACGTTCGAGTAGCGGACGGCCTGCATCCGACCCTCGACCCGCCCGTGGGGTGTGGCCACGTTGCCGTCGGGACGGAGCGCGGTGACGCTCGTGTTGCTCGCCGTCATGCCGAGGGGCACGAAGATCCGCTCCTGGACGAAGTCGCCCCAGCTCTTCCCCGTCACGGCGGGGATGATCTGACCGGCCACGAGGTAGAGGAGGTTGTCGTACGCGTAGCGGCTGCGGAAGCTCGTGGCCGGCTTGATGAAGCGCAGGCGGGCCACGATCTCGTCCGAGGTGTAGGTCGAGTCCGGGAAGACGAGCAGGTCCCCCGCGCCGAGACCGAGACCGCTGCGATGCGTGAGGAGATCGCGGATCGTGATCTCGCGCGTGACGTAGGGGTCGTAGAGCTGGAAGGACGGCAGGTGCCGGACGACCGGATCGTCCCAGGCGATCTTTCCCTCGTCCACGAGCATGGCCAGGGCCGCCGCCGTGAAAGCCTTCGTGTTCGAGGCGATGGCGAAGAGCGTCTCCGCGTCGACCGGAGTGGAGGAGCCGAGGCGCCGGACGCCGTAGCCCTTCAGGACGACCGCGCGTCCGTCCTTGACCACCGCGAGCGCGAGGCCGGGCACCTCGAACTCCCGCATCGCTCGCGCCACGACGGCGTCGAGATCCCTCGGCGGCCCCGGCGGGGCGGCGGGGGCCGCGACCGCGATTCCGATTCCACAAAAAAATGCGCTGCTCGCGCGAAGGAGACACAACATGACGTTGTCAGGGAACGAGCGCGGAACGCCGAGGGCGCCGACGGTGCGCGGCATGTGGACCCCTTTCGAAGCAGGTGGATGATAGCGTGAGAGTCGACTTGACGTAAAGACGAAACGTCATTACATTGACGGGATGGCCCTGGTGAACGTGCGTCTCGATCCCGAGGATGCCCGTCGTGTCGCCGAGCTGCGCCGTGCCGGGATCCAGATCTCCAAGATCGTCAGAAAGGCGATTCGCGCCGAACACGAGCAGTGGGTCGGCAAGCGAGCCGGGGGACGCGCAGCCGCCGCCCTCCTGGCGCGCATCTACGCCGATCATCCCGACACCCCCGACGTCCGGCCGCGCCGCTACGATCTCAGGGACCGCCGGGCCGTACGAGCCGCTCTCAAGGGTCGCGCGCGGAAGAAGCACGCGTGATTCTTCTCGACACGGGACCGCTCGTCGCGCTCTGCGATCCTGGCGACAGCTTGAACAGCGCGGCCGTGCGCCAGCTGCAGCGCCTCGCCCACCGGCCGCTCGTCGCCAGCCTTCCCGTGCTGACTGAAGCGTGCGCGTTGCTGCCGTACGCGGTCCAGCGGCGCCGCTTGCGGCGCTTCCTCACGGACTTCGCCGTTGTGCCCTATCGCGTGGAGGACGAGCGCGCCCTCTGGCTCGACGTCCTCGACTGGCTGGAGCGCTACCGGGATCACGACCCCGACTGGACCGACGGCTATCTTGCGGTCGTGTCTGGACGGGAGAGTCGCGCCAGGGTCTGGACGTTCGACCGGGAGTTCCGCACTATCTGGCGCCGACCCGATGGGAAGCCGATACCTCTCGTGGTAGCTTGAGCGGCCGTCCGGAGCTGCGTTGAGCCGGACGCGCGGGCCCGAGCGAAATGGTGACGCTCAGGCCGCGCCGGTTCCGATCGCGGAGCCGGCGCGGGTCAGCGTCGGGTCTTCGGTGCGACGCCGGCGAAGAGTCTCGCCGTGCTCCTGCCACCAGCGTCGCGCCCGCTCGCGGTCCCAGGCCCCGTAGGCCTGGCACTTCCGAACGCGCTCCTGGACCTCGAGCGCCGATCGCGGGCGCTCGTCCGGGTCCTTCGCGAGCAGGTCCAGGAGGAGCTGCTCGACGTCCGTGGGAACGGGACGACCGAGACGCACCGACGGCGGCTCGGGCTTCGTGTGGAGATGGTGGCCGCAGACCTCGATGGCGTTCCGTCCCGGGAAGACGTGCGTGCCCGTGACGAGAAAATAGCCGACGGCTCCCAGGGAGTAGAGGTCGCTGCGCGCGTCGAGAGCGGCCGGGGTCCGGATCGCCTCCGGCGCCATGTAGAGCGGCGTGCCGGTGAGGGTGGCGGTCGCGGTGAGGGCCACGCCGCCCGCGCTCGTGTCCTTGACCAGGCCGAAGTCCACGACCTTCGGCACGTCGTACTCGCCTCCCTGCTTGCACAGGATGATGTTCGCGGGCTTGACGTCGCGGTGAATGAGGCCGATCTCGTGGGCTTCCGCGAGCGCCCCGGTGACACCGTCGAGGACGTGGAGCGCGCGCTCGACCGGCTGCGCGCCGTCCGCCTCGACGAGGACGTCGAGCGCGGCCCCGTTCAGGAGCTCCATTGCGTAGTAGAAGACTCCGTCCGCCGTGCGGCCGAAATCGAAGATGGTGACGGTGTTCGGATGGCTGAGGTTGGCGGTGAGCTGCACCTCGCGCTCGAAGCGCTGGATGCTGTGCTCGCCGGCCTTCTCGGCGGGCAGGAGCTTCACGGCGGTGGGCCGCCGCAGCATCGCGTGGCTCGCCCGGTAGACGACGCCCATGCCTCCTTCCCCCAGCTTCTCCTCCAGCGTGTACTGGCCGAGCTTGCGCGCCTCGCGCACGTCGCGGCGCAGGCCGTAGATCACGCTCGATATCGCGGTAGCGAGCACCGTGGTCAGGCTCCACCAGACCGCCGTCGAGGTGGCGACGATGAACGCGTACTCCTCCGCGTTCCGCGGCGAGACGCTCATGCTCGTTCCGCGAAACAACGCCTCGTCCGCCCGCCGGAAGACCGCGTAGGTGCCGATCACGAGCGGGGTCCCGAGCGCGAGGCCCAGCAGGAACGTCCGACGCGCGGGGCTCGGCACGTACGCGGAGCGCGCCATGAGGCCGTAGGACATGGCCATCAGCACGATCATGTCGGGCCGCTCGGCCAGGGGGACGTGCCAGCCCATGAGCTGGTAGGCAAAGCCGCCGCCCACGAGGGCCACGACCTCCGCGGTGTGGATGGCGCGGCGCGACCGCGGCGCGCCGCGGCACGTCAGCCAAGCGGTGAGCGCCAGGGCCACCGCCAGAAGGTGATAGAGGAAGTTCGGGTCGACGAGCCCGTTATACTCTCCCAGCGAGACGAGGACGACGGCCCGGAAGACCAGGAAGATGAGCCCCAGCCCTCCGGAGGCGAGGCCGAAGAGCGCAACTCGCCGTTGCAGGAAGGCGAGGGCCTCCCGGGAGGTATCGGTCGTGGAGGTCCACACGGTTCAGTTTTACCGCGGCTGGGGCGGCAAGTGGAGCGAGGAACCTCTCTTCGAAAACCTGGCCGTCGGGGACGGCTATCCGGCCTCGGCCAGCGAAGCCGGCTCGGTCTTCGCCAAGGTCGCTCTCGCGTCTCCACGAAGCGCCGCGAACTGGAGGACCTTCTTCCGGTCGATGAGCGGAGGGAGGGCGCACCCCGCGCCGTCGCGCATCCTCTGCTTGACCCGGTTGCGGTAGGCCACGTCGTCTTCCAGCCCGACGAGGCCGTCCTTTCGCAGCTCGACGTTCACCCGCCTCATGTCGATCGTGAGGGGTGGCTCGTGAAAACCCCAGCGCCAGACGTCAACGAGCAGTCCGCCCATCACTTGCAGCCCGTGTGCGAACGACATGCGCTTCTCCCTGGCTCCGCAGGAGCCCTTAACCGCGCTGCCGCTCCCCCGCTTGCTAGTACGTTATTCGAGCGGCCAAGTTCACGAGCGCTTGTAAAGTCAGACCGGGACGTGGCTTACCATACGTAGGCGATGGCCCTGCGCGCCGTGCTCTGGGATCTCGACGGAACTCTCGTCGACTCAGGCGAGCAGCATTTCCAGGCCTGGCGCGCGGTCACCGAAAAGCTCGGCCAGCCCATGGATCGCCTGCGCTTCGCCGAGTCGTTCGGGAAGCGCAACGACACGATCATTGCCGAGAACTTCGGCGAGGGAGTGAGCGCGGCCGAGGTCCAGCGCATCGGCGACGAGAAGGAGGAGCTCTATCGGCGGCTCGTGCGGGAGCAGGGGCTCGACCTCCTGCCCGGCGCCTGGGACTGGCTGCAGCGGCTCAAAGCGGCGGGGTGGCGGCAGGCGGTGGCCACGTCGGGCCCGCGCGCGAATCCCGAAGCCGTGCTGCCCGTCGTAGGCCTCGGGTCGTTCTTCGACGCCGTGCTCGGCGGCGAGGATGTGACCGCGGGAAAGCCCGATCCGCAGATCTTCCTCAACGCGGCGAGGCGCGTCGGCGTGGGGCCGGAGCGCTCGGTCGTGGTCGAGGACGCGCCGGCCGGCCTCCTCGCCGGGCGACGCGCGGCAATGCGGACGATCGGCGTGCAGTCGGCGCACTTCGGGCCTCTCGACGCCGACGTCGTGGTCGCAAGCCTGGCGGACCTGCCTCTCGACGCCTTCGATCGCCTCGTCCCGGCCTGAGCGCGTTCGCGGCCGCTCAGCGCAGCAGCCGCAGTTCCACGAGGCCCACCGCGCAGGTCTCCTTGCCCTTCGCCTCGTCGAGCATGCGCGGCCAGTCGGGCGTCTGTTCGAAGCCGGTGTAGAGGAGCGTGAAGCGGTCGCCGCCCTCGTGCACGAGGCCGAGCGGCGTGCGCACGTCCTTCGCCCACTCCCCCGCCGTGGGCTGGATCTTGAGCCGGCGTCCCCGGCCCCAGCGGATCCCGTCTTCGGAGTAGGCCCAGCCGATCGTGTCCGGCACCTCGCTGTCGTAGACGACGAGGAAGCCGCCGCCGGGTGCCTCGGTCACGATCGGGTTCTCGATGAAGCGCTTCTCCAAGGGAGCGGGGTTGCCCTCGCGCAGCCGCCGCCATGGACCGGCGAGTGTCTCCGCCTCCGTGGGGCCGACGAGCCAGTGCTCGATCGGCTTGGTCTCCGTACGCGCGCTGCCGTAGAAAGCGCGCCAACGGCCGCCGACGGGCCACGGGAAGAACGAGTCGGTCCCCTGCAGCCCCTCCCAGGGCAGCGAGTCCGGCCCCGGACGCATCACGACGCCCTCGTCTTCGAAAGGACCGCGGATGCCTTCCTCTCCCCGTGTGCGCGACACGGCGCGCCAGATCTCGCCGGAGTGGTTGAGGAGGAAGCGCGTGCCGTCGGTGGGAGCGGAGCGGTAGGCCACGTAGAAGAGGTTCCAGCGGTTCTCGCCGGCATCCCAGACCGGCAGCGGCGACCACAGCGACGCGCGCGGGTCCTTGCCCTCGAACTCCCCGCTCGACTCGGCGACGGTCGTCTCGCGCTTCCACTCGAGCCGATCGCGGCTCGTCCAGTGTCCGAGGCGCATCTTGACCCAGATGGGATCGCCGGCCATCTCGGAGGTGAAGAGATGGTACGTGTCGGCCACCTTCACGAGACGCCCCCCCTCGAACCCGTAGCGGATGTCCTCGGCGCCGGCGGAGCGCGTAGTCAGGACGGGCGTCGGGTGCTGGCGGGCGAGGACGAGCCGCGGTTTCGCTCTGGCCACGTCCTCCTCGTCTCCTTTCGTCTTCTCGCGCGCGGCGGACGGCGCGCCGGCCACCGCCAATGCTAGACCGACGACCGCGGCCGCCAGGACTCGGTAATGCATCGCCAGCTCCTCAGCCCCTCGACGTCTTGTCTTCAATGGTGGAGGATCCCGCGCTCGAGCGCGGTCGTGACCGCTTCGGTGCGGTCGTCGGCCCCCAGCTTGCTCAGGATGCTGCTCACGAACCACTTGGCGGTCCCCCGCGTGATCTGCAGCTCCCGAGCGATCTCGGCGTTGCTCCGCCCGCTGGCCATGAGCCGGAGCACGTCGACCTCGCGGGGGGTCAAGCCGGGGCCCGGGCCTCGCTCCGAGAGCCGATCCGCCAGCTCGGGGGGAAGCCGCCGCAGCCCGGCGTGGACGGCGCGTATCGTGTCCACGAGCTGCGCGGGCACGACGCTCTTCAGGAGGTAGGCCGAGGCCCCCGCCTCCAGCGCGCGGTGGATGTCCTCGTCCCCTTCGTACACGGTCAGGGCAATGAAGCGGGCGCGAGGGAACTCCGAGCGGATCATCTTCATGGCCTCGACCCCGGTCATCCCGGGCATGCCGAGGTCCATCACGGTCACGTCGGGACGGAGACGACGGAACTGCGCGACGGCGTCGCGGCCGCTTCCCGCCTCTCCCACCACCGTGATGTCGGCCTCGCAGCCCACCACGGCCACGACGCCCTGGCGGACGAGCGGGTGATCGTCCGCGACGAGCAGGCGGATGACGGCGCCGCGGGCCGTATCCATGGAGGAGGCGATCTTACTGCGCTGGCGCAGGCGTATCATGCTGATCGCTCCCCGCAGGACTCGGGAACGGCGGAGGGATGGCCCAGCGCGGTCCGAAGCCTCGCCTCGCCACGAGCGGCGCGGTCTTCTTGTTGTGCGCCGCGAGCCACCTCTTCGCCCTCGACCCGCAGCGCGTCCCGAGCCGGTACGGACACGACGCCTGGCTGGGCCAGGACGGCCTGCCCCAGGACTTCGTGGGCGCCATCACCCAGACCCGCGACGGGTACCTGTGGATCGGCACCCTCGGCGGCCTCGTCCGCTTCGACGGCGTGCGGTTCGCCGTCTTCGACTCGAGCAACACACCCGGCCTCAAGGACGCCCGCATCACCGCGCTCTGCCCGGACCGCGACTCGGGACTCTGGATCGGGACCGCCGCCGGAGGGGTCTCCAGGCTCGAAGGGGGAGCTCTTCGCGTGTTCGAGCCCGCTGCGGACGCCTCCGATCGCTCGCTGAAGTACGTCCGCGCGCTGCTCGAATCGCGCGACGGCAGCCTGTGGGTCGGGACGAGCGGCGGGGGCATCCGGCGCTTCCGGGAGGGACGTCGCGTGCGCGACGAGGAGCCGGCGTCGCTCGGACATACGATCACCGCCATCCACGAGGACCGCGGCGGAAGCATCTGGATCGGGACCACGACCGACGGTGTGACACGCGTCGAGGGCGGCCGCGTCGTGCGGTATCGGGCGGGCGATGCGCTCCCCCACGACTGGGTGCACGCCGTGTTCGAGGACCACGCGGGCGCCGTCTGGGTGGGGACACGGGGCGGGCTCACGCGCATCCAGGACGGACGAGCGACGCGGTTCACGCGGGCGCAGGGCTTTCCCGGGGACGAGGCGCGCGCGATCTGGGAGGACCGCGACAAAAACCTCTGGGTGGGGACGCTCGGCCAGGGGATCGTCCGCTGGACCGGCGGCCGGTTCGAATCGCGCAGCGGACAGGGGAGCCTGTCCGACGACAACGTGATCTCGCTCTTCGAGGACCGCGAGGGAAGCCTCTGGGTGGGGACGCAGAAGGGCCTGAACCGGCTCAAGGACGTGCCCTTCACGAGCTGGTCGCGGCGCGACGGCCTCTCTCACGAGCAGGTCAACTCGCTCTTGCGCACCCGCGACGACAGCGTCTGGGTCGGCACCGACGGGGGCGGCCTGAACCAGCTCAAGGACGGCCGCGTGCGTGTCTTCACCGCGCGCGACGGCCTGGGCGGCGACTACATCGGCCCGCTGTTCGAGAGCCGCGACGGCAGCCTCTGGATCGGCGGGGACCGCTTCGTCAGCCACCTCGCGAACGGCCGGATCAAGACGTACCGCACCGATCCCGCGGGGCAAGGCCACTTCGTCTCGCTCCTGGGAGAGGACGCCTCGGGCCGGCTCGTCGTCTCGATCGGCAATCAGCCTCTGCTTCGCTTCGAGGACGGCCGGCTCGTGCCCTACGACGACGCGGCCGGCCAGGGCCACTATCGCTTCTCGATGCTGCGCGATCGCAAGGGAGCGCTCTGGTTCGGGACCACGGACGGGCTCGGCCGTCTCCTGGACGGGCGCTACACCGTCTACACGGAGAAGGACGGCCTCCCCGACGACACGGTGCACTCGGTCTACGAGGACGAGCAGGGGACGCTCTGGATCGCCACCATCGCCGGCCTGTGCCGCTACCGCGACGGGCGGTTCTTCAGCTTCGCGGGGGCGAAGGGCCTGGGGGCCGGCGTCGTGTCCCAGGTCATCGAGGACGCGGCCGGCTCGCTCTGGATGAACGGCCGGCGGGGCATCGTGCGCGTGCGCAAGGAGGACCTCGACGCCTACGCCGAGGGGCGGGCTTCCGCCATCCCCTCCACCGTCTACGGGACGGGCGACGGGATGGAGAGCGCCGACTACAACCCGTCGTACATCCAGGCCTCGGCCTGCCGCACGAAGGACGGAAGGCTGTGGTTCGCAACCACGAAGGGCGTCGCCGTCATCGATCCGCTCCGCCTCGCCGTCAACACCGTGCCTCCCCCCGTCGTCCTCGAGAGCGTCGTCGCCGACGACGAGGACGTGCCGATCGTCGAAGGCGCGCGCATCGGGCCAGGCCGTAAGAAGTTCGAGTTCCACTACACCGCGCTGAGCTTCGTCTCGCCCGAGAAGGTGCGCTTCCGGTACATCTTGGAGGGGCTCGATCCCGCCTGGACCGCTGCCCATGACCGACGCACCGCCTATTACACGAACCTCGCGCCGGGACACTAT
>JBKPBQ010000425.1:0-2958 GCA_046726955.1 Acidobacteriota bacterium | reverse complement strand
CGTTGCCCGGTTTATACTCGCCGGGGGTCAGACGCGGAAGGCAGCGGCAGCAAGCCCCTTCCAACGGAATTACACACGGTACGGTCTTTGCTTACGCACGTTGCCGAAAGGGCGGGAATAGCCAGGTCGGCCGCGGCGTAGGACGGAGGCGGGAACTTCGATGACAAGCCGGAGACAGACGATCGCGTCGTTCTTCACGGTGGCCATGGCCGCTCTGCTGCTCGGTGCGTTCGTCGCCCGAGAGGCCCAGACCCCCCCGCTCGCCCTCGCCCGCCCCGCCGACCCCGTCCAGGCCGCGCCCAAGGGCGCCAGTGCCTCGGGGCCGGTGACGCTCGACACGTTCAAGGACGTCGCGCGCCAGAAGACGCTGGGGGTCGTCAACATCAATACCTCCAAGACCGTCAGCCGCTCGCGCATGCGGGATCCCTTCCGCGACTTCTTCGGCGACGACATGATGGAGCGCTTCTTCGGGCCGGGCGACGATCGTCCGGGCGCGCCGCAGCGCGAGACCCAGCGGAGCCTGGGCTCCGGGTTCGTGGTGGACAAGGAAGGCCACATCCTCACCAACCGGCACGTCGTCGAGGGGGCCGACCAGATCTCGGTCACGCTCGCGAACGGAAAGCGCTACGACGCGAAGCTCGTGGGCAAGGACGCTCGCACCGACGTGGCTCTCCTCAAGATCGACCCAAAGGAGCCGCTCACCGTCCTCGATCTCGGGGACTCCGACCAGGTCGAGGTCGGCGAGTGGGTGATGGCCATCGGCAACCCCTTCGGCCTCGGGGGGAATAGCGTGACCGTCGGCGTCGTCTCCTTCAAGGGACGGGACCTCACCCTGGGGGTACGGGGGACGAGCGTCGACATGATCCAGACGGACGCCGCGATCAACCCCGGCAACTCCGGCGGCCCGCTACTGAACACGAGCGGGCAGGTCGTGGGCATCAACACGATGATCATCACGAACGGAGGCGCGGCCCAGAGCGCCGGGGTCGGTTTCTCCGTGCCCATCAACGTGGCCAAGGACATCCTTCCCCAGCTCCGCGACAAGGGGAAGGTGACGCGGGGTTGGCTCGGCGTGCAGATCCAGCCCATCACCGAGGAGCTGGCGAAGACGTACCGGCTCAAGGACGCGCGGGGGGCGGCGATCAGCCAGCTCACCCCGGGCGCGCCCGCGGAGAAGGCGGGTTTGAAGGCGGAAGACGTGATAGTGGCTGCGGACGGGCGGCCCATCAAGGACAACGGCGACCTCTCGCGTTACATCGCGTCGAAGCCGCCGGGAGCCACGGTGAAGCTGGACCTCATCCGCGACGGAGCCGAGAAGACGGTGTCGGTGACGCTGGGGACGTTCCCCGACGAGCCGTCGGAGGGCGACAGCGAGGAGGCGCGCAAGGGCCGGCTCGGCATGAGCCTGCGCGACCTCACTCCTTCCCTGGCCGAGCGGCTGGAGCTGCCCCGGTCGACGAAGGGTGTCTTGGTGTGGGAAGTCGAGCCCGGGGAGGCCGCGGAGAACGCGGGCCTCTCGAGGGGAGACGTGATCGTAAGCGTGAACGGTAAGGTGGTCTCGAGCGTGGACGAATTCGAGGCTGCCATCGAGGGGGCCCGGAAGGACGGGGCGGCGCGGCTGCGCGTGCAGTCGAGCCAGGGCTTCCGCATCGTCGTCCTGAGGCTGTCGTGATGCGTCTGGAGCGCGTCTTTGGCGGAACCTCACCAGAGAGGGAGGGATCCCGTGACTCGTAAGAAAGTAGTGGTTGACCAGGAGCGGCACCGCGTCCTCAAGGAGATGCTCGAGGAGCGCCGGCAGGAGATCCAGCAGAAGCTCAAGACGCTTCGCGAGAGCATGCCCGCGGAGACCGGCGACGTCCGCGACGCGGAGGAGCAGAGCGTCGACGACTTCGTGCAGGAGGTGGACTTCACCCTCATGCAGATGAAGTCGCAGACGCTGGCCAAGATCGACGAGGCCATCCTCCGGCTGGAGGCGGGGACGTACGGGCTCTGCGCCGAGTGCGGCTCGGAGATCGCGGAGGCGCGCCTCAAGGCGCTGCCCTTCGCCGCCCTCTGCCGCAATTGCCAGGAGGCGGAGGAGAGCAAGGTCGAGGCCCAGCGCGAGGCGCGGGCGTTCGAGCGCTTCCAGAAGGAGTTCGTGCCGGCATTCACGGGACGGGAGGGAGCTCGCCGATGAGCGATCGCGAAGACCGCGCCCCCGACTTCGAGTCCGGGGGCGTCCACGAGGTGAACCTCCAGGAGGTTCCCACGGAGCTGGCAATCCTGCCCCTCCGGGACACGATCCTCTTCCCGCACGCCATCCTTCCGCTCGCGGTGGCCCGGGAGAGCTCGGTCGCCCTCGTGCACGACGCGGTCCGCGAGCGCAAGGTCATCGGCGTCGTCACCCAGCGCGACCCGGCGGTGGACGACCCCGTGGAGAGCGATCTCCACCGCATGGGGACGCTCACCCACATCCACAAGATGTTCAAGTTCCCCGACGGCTCGCTCCGGCTGGTCGTGCAGGGGATCCAGCGCTTCCGTCTCGACCAGGTGACGCAGTACCGTCCGTTCCTCAAGGCGCAGGTGGAGCGGCTCCGCGAGGAGACGCCGGAGGAGCAGGAGGTGGAGATCCGGGCCCTCGCCCAGAACGCGCTGGGCTTCTTCCAGCGGGTGGTCGAGCTCTCCCCCACGCTCTCCGACGAGCTCTCGACCCTCGCGTCCAACATCCAGGAGCCGGCTCGGCTCGCCGACTTCATCGCGGGCAGCCTCACCTCCCTGAAGACCTCGCAGAAGCAGGAATTCCTGGAGATGCTCGACATCCGGACCCGCCTCGAGGCGGTCAACAAGGTGCTCGTCAAGGACCTCGAGGTCCTCGAGGTCGGCAGCAAGATCCAGAGCCAGGTGAAGAGCGAGCTCCAGAAGAACCAGCGCGAGTACTACCTGCGCGAGCAGATGAAGGCCTGTCTCTTATACACATCT
>JBKPBQ010000424.1:0-8436 GCA_046726955.1 Acidobacteriota bacterium | reverse complement strand
CTCCTGCCCTACGCGCTCGCGGCGACCGCGACTTTCGCGCTCCTGGCCGTCCTCGGCAATGCGTTCCGCTGGTGGCCGCGCGCGTTCGGGCCGATGGTTCCGGGCTATCCCTGGGCGTTCTCGCTGAGCTTCCTCGCGGTGGCGGCCACCGCCTTCCTCTTCTGGTACAACCTGCTGAGCTACCGCCACTCGATCCCGGTCCCCGCGCTGCGCGGGCTCTTCGGTTCCTGCCTCGCCATCACGGGCGCGCTCCTGATGCTGGTGGCCGTGGCCGTGGACGCGCTCCTCTTCCCGCATCGACCGCGATCGGTCTCCGCCGCCCTCGCCGTTCTCGCCCCCGCGGCGACCCTCGCCATCCCGCTCGCGCTGCGCCCCGCGCCGCAGGAGCGGCCCGCGCCCGTGCCCGTCGCCACCGATACCGTGCGGCCGGTGCGGCGCGTGATCCTCGTGGGCGTCGACGGGCTCGGGCCCACGCAGGTCGAGGAAGGAATTGCAGGAGGCTCGCTCGCGGCCTTCGGCCGGCTGGCCCGCCGCGGCGCCTCCGGGCCTCTGGCCACGCTCCGGCCCACGGAGGGGCCGCCCGTCTGGACCTCGATCGTGACGGGCTGCCTCCCGCGTGATCACGGGATCAAGAGCTTCTCGACCTATCGCGTCTTCGGCTCCGCGCGTCCGTTCGAGCTCCTGCCCAAAGGTGCCCTCGTCGGCTTCCTGGAGCGGGCGGGCCTCGTCTCGCGGCGGCCCGTGACCTCGGCGGCGCGACGGCGCCCCGCCCTCTGGGATGCGCTCAACGCGTTCGGCATCGCCGCCGGCACCGTGCGGATCTGGGGGACGCACCCTCCCGGGAAGGTCCAGGGCTTCATGCTCTCGCCATACTTCCACCTCCTGCGTGACGACCCGGCGCGCGCGACCACCACCCTCTTTCCTCCCGACCTCTGGAAGGAGGTGCTCGCCCGCGCCGTCCGCCCCAGCGAGGTCGATCCCGCGCTCGTCCGCGAGTTCGTCGACGACTCCACGGGGCCCGGCGCCTGGCGGCGACCGCTCGTGGACGAGGCTCTCGCCCCTGACCTCACGTACCACCGCGCGGGCGCGCTCCTCCGCTCCGTCTACGATCCCGCGCTCTTCGCCACGAACGTGAACGGCCTCGACGTCGCCGGTCACAGCTTCTTCCGCTTCGCCCATCCCGACCGCTTCGGCGACGTGCGGCCCGCGGACGCGCGCCGCTTCGGCCGCGTGCTCGAGCGCTACCAGGCGCTCGTCGGCCAGTGGGTGGGAGAACTCGGCCAGGCGCTGCGGCCGGGAGAAGTGCTCCTCGTGGTCTCGGGATTCGGCATGGAGCCCGTGCCGCTCTGGCGCCGCCTCCTCGCGGGCTTCCTCGGGGGCGAGCCCGCGAGCGGCACGCATGCGGGCGCGCCCGACGGGTATCTGCTGGCGGTGGGCGACGGCATCCGCGCCGAGGCGCACGTGGAGCGGGCCTCCGTGCTCGACATTGCCCCCACCGTGCTCTACCTGTTCGGCCTGCCCGTGGCCCGCGACATGGAGGGACGGGTGCTGACGGAGATCGTCGAGCCCGAATTCGCGAGCCGCCACGCCGTCACCTTCATCCCGAGCTACGAGAGCCTCGCCATCTCGCCGCTCGGCGCGGAGGCGCCTCTCGAGGACCTTCCGCCGCTGCTCGAGGAGGGGCCGTGAGGCGGCTCGTCCTCTTCGACATCGACGGCACGCTGCTTTCCGCGGGCGGCGTGTCGGCGCGCGCGTTCGAAACGGCGCTCCGGGAAGTGTTCGGCACGGTGGGGGAGGCGGACAGCTACGACTACTCGGGGAAGACCGACAAGCAGATCGTGCGCGACCTCATGCGGGGGGCGGGGTTCGGCGACGTCGAGATCGACGCGCGGCTCGCCCGGCTGATCGACCGCTACCAGGTGCTGCTCCACGAGCGGCTCCGTCCCGAGCACGTGCAGGCGAAGCCGGGCGTCGCCGCTCTTCTCGCGGCCCTCGCCACGGATCCCCGCGTGACGCTCGGCCTCCTTACCGGAAACATCGAGCCCAACGCCCGGCTAAAGCTCTCGCCCCTCGACGCCAACCGCTACTTCCCGTTCGGCGCCTTCGGCTCCGACCACGAGGAGCGAAGCCGCCTCCCTGAGGTCGCGGTGGCCCGCGCGTTCGAGGCCACCGGGACGACGTTCGCGGGGAGCCAGATCGTGATCGTGGGCGACTCGATCCACGACGTGCTGTGTGGCCGCCATTTCGGCGTGCGCGCGGTGGCGGTGGCCACGGGACGGACAACCCAGGAGGCCCTGCGCGCGGTGGAACCGCACGCCCTTCTTCCGAGCTTCGCCGACCGCGAGGCGGCGGTGCGCGCCATCCTGGGGGAGGAGATCGGGTGACCGAGGCCGCCCGGGAGCGGCGGAGGAGCGAGGCGTTGGCCTGGGCGATGGCCGTCGGGATCGTGCTCGTCCTGCTCCCCGCGCTCCGCTTCGTCTCGCGGGACCAGGACTCCGTCCTGTACGCGAAGCTCGCGGAGCAGATCTCCGCCGAGCCTCTCTCGCGCTGGATCGCTCCCTTGTGGCCGCCTCGGTGGTACATGGAGGGCCTCTACCGCGAGCACCCCGCGGGGGCCTTCTGGCCGCCCGCGCTCCTGGCGCGCGCCGGGTACCCCGCGGAGCAGGCGGCGTACGCGGTGAACGCCCTCTATCAGGCGCTGAGCCTCGTCGGCATGGCCGCTCTCGCCTCCGCGGTCGTGGGCCCGTTTCCCGCCCGCAGCCTCACGTGGCTTCTGCAGCTCCTGCCCATCGCGTTCACCTTCCGCGTCCGCGCCAACCAGGAGCAGGCGGTCCTCCTCCTGCTCGTTCTCGCCCTGGTGGGCACGGAGCGCTCGCGCTCGCACCGCGGGTGGACGGCGCTCGCGGCCCTCGCCCTCGCCGGCCTCTTCCTGGTCAAGGGCGTGCTCGGCCTGCTCGGCGCACCGGTGTGCGCGCTCTGGTTGCTCACGCGCCGAGGCGCGGAGGGAGGAACCCGGCGCGCCTGGGAGGGACTCGGCGCGGCGGTGGTCGTGGTGGCGCTGACGATCCTCGTGTACGAGCTGGCGTATCGCGGCGCGACGGGCGAGCCCTTCCTCTCGGACTACCTGGGCCGCCAGCTCGGCCTCGCCGCGGAATCGCACTCCGCCGCCGTCCTCGGGCAGAAGGCCTACAACCTCGTCTGGTACCTCGGCCGGGTCCTCTGGTTCCCGTTCCCCTTCACGCTCGCCCTCCTCGTCGCTGCGCTCTCCCGTCGAGCCGATTCGCTCCCGCCGGAACCCAAGGCGCGCGGAGGCCTCCAGTTCGCCCTGGCCCTGGCTGGCCTGTACCTCGTTCTCTTCAGCCTCTCCGACCGGCGCGCCGACCGTTACCTCTTTCCCGCGTACTACGCCCTCGGAGCGGCGGGCGCTCTCGTCGCCCTCGAGCGCTGGGCGTGGCTGCGCCGCCTCGCGCAGCGCGTCGACCGTTTTCCCGCCGCGCCGGCGGCCCTCTTCTTGATCCTCTTCGCGCTACACGTCACTGCGGGACGCCTGGGGCTGCCGACGGTAAAGGTCTGGGTTCCCGACTAGCGCGGACCGCGCCGGTTCCAGGCCCCGCGCCCGCGTGACCGCGTCGGCGCTTGTCCCGCTCCGAGCCCCGCGATACGATCCCGCGATTGTCGAGCCTCGAAGCGTTCCTGGGCCTGGACGTGCGTATCGGGACCATCGTCGCCGCCGAGCCCTTGAAGGGCGCCCAGCGGCCCGCTCTCGCCCTTCGCATCTCCTTCGGCGACCTCGGCTCCCGCCTCGCCAGCGCGGAGGTGACCGACCTCTACGACCCCGCGGACCTCATCGGGCTGCAGGTGGCGGCGGTCGTCAACCTTCCCCCGCAGCAGGTGGCCGGCCTTCTCTCGGAAGCCGTCGTCCTCACCGTGGACAACGGGCGCGGGGAGAAGGCGCTCCTCATCCCCGAGCGGCCCGTGCCCGACGGTGGCCCGGTGGCGCGGTGATGGGCGGGCCCGCGCTCCGCCCCAAGGTCGAGCTGATGGACGCCGCCCGCATGGGCCGGACGCTCGCGCGCATCGCCCACGAGATCGCGGAGCGGCACGCGGACCTGAAGAAGGTGGCGCTCGTGGGGGTGCGGAGCCGCGGCGTGCCCCTCGCCCGCCGGCTCGCCCGCGAGCTCAAGGAGGCGACGGGAACCGAGCCGGCCGTGGGCGCCCTCGACATCACCCTCTACCGCGACGACTTCACGACCATCGCCGCCCAGCCGGTGGCCAAGGGGACCGACATCCCGTTTTCGATCGACGGCCGCGTCGTCGTCCTCGTGGACGACGTGCTCTTCACCGGCCGCACCGTGCGCGCCGCCCTCGACCAGCTCATCGACTTCGGACGGCCCGCGCGCATCGAGCTGGCGGTCGTCGTCGATCGCGGGCACCGCGAGCTGCCGATCCGCGCCGACTACGTGGGTAAGACGCTGACCACCGCGCGAACGGAGGTCGTGCAGGTCCTGCTCGCCGAGGAGGACGGGCGGGACGGGGTCGTCCTCCTCGAGCGGCCGGAGCCCGAGAAGCCGGCGCGCCCGACGCCGTCCGGCACGCGCAAGCCCGCGAAGGCGAAGCGGCGGAGGAAGCGGTGAGCGGGTATCCCCATCGCCACCTGCTCGGCATCGAGCCCCTCGAGCCCGCGCACATCCAGACGATCCTCGACACCGCCGACGCGCTCAAGGAGATCCTGGACCGGCCGATCAAGAAGGTCCCGACGCTCCGCGGCAAGACCGTGATCAACCTCTTCTACGAAGCGAGCACCCGCACGCGGTCGTCGTTCGAGGTCGCGGAGCGCGTGCTCTCCGCGGACAGCCTCTCCATCGCCACGGCCACCTCGAGCGTCCAGAAGGGCGAGACGCTCCTCGACACGGCCAAGAACCTGGAGGCCATGAACCCGGACATGATCGTGATCCGGCACGCCTCCTCGGGAGCGCCCCACTTCCTGGCCCGGCACTGCCGCTTCGCCGTGGTGAACGCGGGCGACGGCGCCCACGAGCACCCCACGCAGGCGCTCCTCGACGCGCTGACGCTGCGGCAGCGCAAGGGCCGGCTCAAGGGGCTGCGGGTGGCGATCGTGGGGGACATCCTGCACAGCCGCGTGGCCCGATCGAACCTCTGGCTCCTCACCAAGATGGGCGCGTCGGTGGTGCTGTGCGGCCCGCCCACGCTCGTGCCGCCCGGCATCGAGGCGCTCGCCCCCGTCACGCACCGCATCGACGAGGCGGTCGAGGGCGCGGACGCAGTGATGATGCTGCGCGTGCAGCTCGAGCGCATGTCGGGCAGCTACTTCCCGACCACGCGCGAGTACCACGCGCGCTTCGGTCTCACGGAGGAGCGGGTGAAGCGCGCTCGCAAGGACGTGCTCATCCTGCACCCCGGTCCCATGAACCGCGGGGTCGAGATCGCGAGCGAGGTCGCCGACGGGCCCTACTCCGTCATCCTCGACCAGGTCACGAACGGCGTCGCGATACGGATGGCCGTGCTCTACCTGCTGCTCGGGGGAAAGGAGGAGTCGGCCTCGTGAGCCGCCTGCTGCTGAAGGGAGGCCGAGTGGTGGATCCCGCCGCGGGCCGCGACGGCGCCTTCGACGTGCTCCTCGAGGACGGGCGGGTGCGTGAGGTCAAGGCCCGGCTGACCGCGAAGGGCGCCACCGTCCTCGACGTCAAGGGCTTCGTCGTCTGTCCGGGATTCATCGACCTCCACACGCACCTGCGCGAGCCCGGACGCGAGGACAAGGAGACGATCGCCACTGGCACGCGCGCGGCCGCGGCCGGCGGCTACACCGCCGTCTGCGCCATGCCCAACACGGAGCCCGTGAACGACCAGGCGGGGATCACCCGCGCGATCCTGGACAAGGCGCGCGCGGAAGGCGTCGTGCGCGTCTACCCGATCGGGGCGATCACGAAGGGATCGCGGGGAGAGGAGCTCGCCGAGTACGGCGACCTGAAAGAGGCCGGCTGCGTGGCCGTTTCCGACGACGGCCGTCCGGTGGCTCGCGCCGGCGTCATGCGCCGCGCCCTGGAGTACGCGCAGGCCTTCGACCTCCCCGTGATCGACCACTGCGAGGAGCCGACGCTCACCGATAAGTTCGCGATGAACGAAGGGCCGGTGGCGACCCTCCTCGGGCTGCGGGGCTACCCGGCGGTCGCGGAGGCGATCGTGGTGGAGCGCGACGTCGAGCTCGCCGCGCTCACTGGGGGCCGCGTCCACATCGCCCACCTCTCGGCCGCGGGCTCGGTGGACGCGGTGCGCCGCGGCAAGGCGCGCGGGGTGCGCGTGACCGCGGAGGCGACGCCCCACCACCTGCTGCTCACGGACAAAGCGGTGAAGGAGAGCGAGTACGACACCTCCACCAAGATGAACCCGCCCCTGCGCTCCGATGCCGACCGGCTGGCCGTGATCGAAGGGCTGCAGGACGGGACGATCGACTGCATCGCCACCGACCACGCGCCGCACACGGTGGACGACAAGAAGGTCGAGTACGACCAGGCCGCGTTCGGGATCGTGGGGCTCGAGACCGCGGTCGCCCTCTGCCTCGACCGGCTGGTGGGGGCGAAAGTGATCGACCTCGCGCGGCTCGTCGAGCTTCTCTCAGCCGGGCCCGCGCGGACGCTCGGCCTGCCGGGGGGAACGCTCGCCCCCGGCGCGCCCGCGGACGTGACCGTCCTCGACCTGCAGAAGAAGCGGGCCGTCGAGCCCGCGCGCTTCGCGAGCAAGGGTCGCAACACGCCGTTCGGCGGGTGGACGCTCAAGGGCTGGCCGGTGATGACGGTCGTGGGCGGCCGGGTGGCCTGGAGGGACGAGCGTTAGGTTTGCCGTGGCCCCTCGACACGTGACCGCCGACGAGGCCGTCGCCGAGTACCACCGGCTCCTGGAGGCGGATCGCGGAGCGGCGCTCGAGCAGTGGGAGTGGCTGCGCGAGGCCTTCGCGCGCGAGAGCGTGACGTTCGACGGGGTGCCCATGCCCAGCCTGCTGCGTCCGCAGCTCGTGGGCCGCAAGGACTGGGAGGTGCTCTGCGCCTCGGGGCGGCGCCTTCTCGAGCTCTCGGTCCGCGTGGCCCGGCACGCGTTCGCGGGAGACGCGTACCGGCTCTGCGACTTCCTGGGCACGCCAGCGGCGGAAGTGCCATGGGTGGCGCTCGACCCCGGGCCGCCCGACGTCGCCCTCTCGCGCCTCGACGCGTTCCTCACCGGCGAAGGTCCTCGCTTCATCGAGATCAACAACGATGCTCCAGCCGGCTTCGGCTATGGCGACCGGATGGCTCGAGTCTTCCGCGAGCTGCCCGTCTTCCGGGCCTTCGCGGAGCGGGTTGCCGTCGAGTATCGATCGTCCGAGGAGGCGGTCGTGCGCGCCGTCCTCGCCCCCTGGAAGGCGAGGGGCGGCACGGGCGCGCCCGTCGTGGCCATCGTGGACTGGGCCGAGGTGAAGACGCGGGCCGACCAGGAGATCCTCCGCGAGGCCATGGCCGCGCGGGGCATCGACTGCGTCCTCGCCGATCCCCGCGACATGGAGGTCCGCGGGGAAAGGCTCTGGACGCCCGCCAAGCCCGTGGACGTCGTCTACCGCCGAACGGTGCTGTCGGAGCTCATGGAGCGCGCGAGCGATGTCAAAGCCTATCTCGCCGCCTATCGCGACGGTCTCTGTCCGTTCGTGAACTCCTTCCGCTGCCGGCTCTCCGAGGACAAGGCCTTCTTCGCCCTCCTCACCGACGAGGCCTTTGCTTCCTTGATGACCGCCGAGGAGGCGGCGTTCGTCTCGCGGCTCGTCCCCTGGACGCGCAAGCTCGAGGAGCGGCGGACGCTCAAGGACGGCCGCGAGATCGATCTCGTGCCATTCGTTCTCGAGGCTCGCGAGTCGCTCGTCCTGAAGCCCGCGCACGCCTACGGCGGCAAGTCGGTCTACGTCGGGAACGAGACGCCGGCGGGGGAGTGGGAGACGGCGGTCCGCTCGGCCCTCGGCGCGCCCTGGGTCGTGCAGGAGCGAGTGACGATCCCCGAGGAAGACTTCCCGATGGTCGAGGACGGCGAGCTGCGCTTCGTCCCCCTGAAGGTCAACACCAACCCGTTCTACGTGGCGGGCGAGGAATCGGGCGCGGTGACCCGCTGCTCGCGGAGCTCCGTCATCAACGTGAGCGCGGGCGGGGGCAGCATCCCCACGTTCATCGTGGGATAGGTGCTCCCGATCACGGGACGCGAACTCGCCCCGGGGCGAGTTCGCGGAATCTTGCAGCCACTCGATCGACCTGCTAAGCATGGCAAATGGCGCGGCGCACGACAGTCATCCTCGACGCGGCGGGACGGCAGGCGGCCCGGCAGCTCGCCCGCCTACACAACTGCTCGATCTCCAAAGCGACGCGTCGCGCGCTCGTGCGGCAGCGCGACGCTGAGCTAGGA
>JBKPBQ010000423.1:0-9404 GCA_046726955.1 Acidobacteriota bacterium | reverse complement strand
GGTTCACCTTCTGAGCCGACCGCGCACCATCGTTGGAGCACGAGAGGTGACGAGATGAGCGCAGCCGCCGCCGCCGTGCCGCAGCCGCGGTCCGGGCTGGAGAAGCTGCTCGGCATCGTGGCCGAGGTACGGGCGGGAGAGGGAGGGACGGCCCTCCTCCTCACCCTGAACTTCTTCCTCCTCCAGTTCGGCTACTACATCTTCAAGACCGTCCGCGAGGCGCTCATCCTCACCGATGTCGGCGCGGCGGGGAAGGCGTATACCGCCGCGCTGCAGGCCGTCCTGCTGCTCTTCCTCGTCCCCGCGTTCGGCGCCTTCGCCTCGCGCGTGGACCGGGTCAGGCTCATCACCGGGGTCACCGTCCTCCTCCTCTGCTTCCCGGTCCTCTTCATGTTCGTGAGCCGCGCCGGCATGCACGTCGGTATCCCGTACTTCGTGTGGGCCGGGATATTCAACACCCTGGGCATCGCGCAGTTCTGGGCCTTCGTCAACGACGTCTACACGAAAGAGCAGGGCAAGCGGCTCATCCCCATCGTTGGCGTGGGGGCGAGCCTCGGGGCCTGGCTGGGCGCTGTGTACGCCGGCCGGTTCATCAAATCGGCCGGCCCCTACGTCCCCGGCCTCGTGGCCTGCGGGATCGTCGCCGCCTGTATCGTCATCGTGAAGGTCGTGAGCGCGAGCGAGGTGCGGCGCGAGGCGCCGGAGCGGGCGGCGGAGGCGGAGAGCCCCCTGGGGAAGGAAGGCGGGTTCGAGCTCATCCGGAAGGAGCGCTACCTGTTCCTCATCGCCGCCTTCATCGTGGTGCTGAACCTCGTGAACACCACGGGGGAGTTCGTGCTCGGCAAGCTCGTGGTCCAGCAGGCGGAGCAGAGGTTCGGCACGGACGAGTCGAGCCGCGAGGAGCGCGAGAAGTTCGTGGGCGGCTTCTACGGGAGCAACTACTTCGCGGTGGTGAACCTCGTGGGATTCCTCGTGCAGATGTTCGCGGTGAGCCGGATCATCAAGTTCCTGGGGGTGGGGCGAGCCCTCTTCATCCATCCCCTGATCGCGCTCGTCGGCTACGCGAGCGCCTTCTTCTCCCCCTCCCTCGTCTTCGTCCGCAACGTCAAGGTGCTCGACAACGCGACCGACTACTCGCTCAACAACACGCTCAAGCAGGCCCTCTGGCTGCCCACGAGCCGCGAGGCCAAGTACAAGGCGAAGGCGGCGGTGGACTCGTTCTTCATGCGCTCCGGCGACGTGCTCTCCGCCGGGCTCGTCTACCTGGGGAGCGCGCTCGCCTTCACGCTGCCCGTCTTCGCCGCCGTCAACGTCGGTCTGGCCGCGGTGTGGCTCTTCATCGTGACGCTGCTCAGTCGGGAGAACCGGCGGCGCATGGAAGCGGCCGCTCCCGTCGCCTGACCCTTCGAGTGGGAGGCCCTCTTTGAAGCCCGGTGATTTCGCGAAGCCCTACCGCGTCACGAACGGCAAGAAGTTCCGCCTGAAGGACCACGATCCCGGGGACACCGGCGGGCTCGAGGACAAGGAGGCGGCGGGGGACCTGCTGCGCGCCGGCGTGGAGCGGCTCGCCGAGCTGCAGGACCGGCTCTACGCCCAGGACCGCTGGGCGCTCCTCCTCGTCTTCCAGGCGATGGACGCGGCGGGCAAGGACGGCACCATCAAGCACGTGATGTCGGGCCTCAACCCCCAGGGCTGCCAGGTCTACTCCTTCAAGACGCCCTCGTCGGAGGAGCTCGACCACGACTACCTCTGGCGCACGAGCAAGGCGCTGCCGGAGCGCGGCCGCATCGGCGTCTTCAACCGCTCGTACTACGAGGAGGTCCTGGTCGTCCGCGTCCACCCGGAGTACCTGCGCGGGCAGAAGATCCCCTCCGACCTCCTCGGCGACGACATCTGGAAGCACCGCTTCGAGGACATCTGCTGCTTCGAGCGCTACGCCACCCGCAACGGCATCGCCATCCGCAAGTTCTTCCTGAACATCTCGGAGAAGGAGCAGAAGAAGCGCTTCCTGGAGCGGCTGGACCGCTCGGAGAAGAACTGGAAGTTCTCCTCCGCGGACGCGCGCGAGCGCGAGCACTGGGACGAGTACATGGAGGCCTACGAGGACGCGATCCGCAACACGGCCAGCGCCGACGCTCCCTGGTACGTGGTGCCCGCGAACAAGAAGTGGTTCTCCCGCCTGGTGGTGGCGGCCGCCGTCATCGACGCCCTCGAGGACCTGAGCCTGGAGTACCCGAAGGTCGACGAGAACCAGCGCAAGGAGCTCGAGGTGGCGCGCGCGCTCCTGGAGGCGGAGGACAAGGGCAAGGGCGGGAAGAAGGGCAAGGAACGAAGACCATCCGGTCGGAAAGATCGGGTGGAGCAGGACGCGGACGGAGAGGACCGGCTTGAGGAGAAGGCCTAGGAATCTTCGGCCCGCGGCTATCCTCTTCCTCCTCGTCGCCTTCTCGGCGATACGCGTCTTCGGCGACGAGGAGGAGACTCGCGAAGAGGAGTGGACGAAGCTCCGGGAGGCGCGCGAAGGGCAGCTGACGCCCTACACGCCGACCTGGCTCGAGAAGACGCTCCTGGGCATCGAGAAGGCCGAGCACCCTCCCCTCAGCAAGCGCGACCTCTTCGGCTTCTACCCGCGCATCCACAGCATCGCCGAGGGCTCGCGCAACGCCATCGGCGTGCGCTTCTGGCAGCCCGACATCGACGGCTCGCACGTCTCCGCGTCCGGATCAGCGTTCGTGACCTGGAACGAGTACCAGTACTACGACTTCGTCCTCGGCCGGATCGCCCACGGCCCGGAGGGAGGCTTCCCGGAGCGCACCGTGAGGACGGACGACGTCTACGAGCTGGGGCAGGTCAAGGTGCGGCGGCACAGCGACAAATTCACGGTCGCGGGCTTCGTTCGCTACGAGGACTACACCCAGCTCAACTACTACGGCCTCGGGAACGACTCCCGGCCCGAGAACCAGACGAACTACCGGACGCGAAACGCGACCGCGGGCTTCACGGCGGGCTGGCGCTTTCGCAGCCTGGGGCTGACCGCTCGGGGCGGGGTGCTGGAGACGCAGCTCCTCCCCGGCACCAGCGACGAAGTCCCTTCGACCGAGCAGGTCTTCGACGAGCGGACCGCTCCCGGGCTCACGAAGCCGCCCGACTACTGGTGGTACTCGGCGCAGGCGGCCTGGGATCGCCGCGACGTCCCCTTCAACCCCAAGAACGGCTTCTTCCTCGCGTTCCAGGCCTCGCGCTACGACGACCGCAACCGGGACCTCTTCGGCTTCACACGGCTGGGGGCGGACGCTCGTGGATACGTGTCCCTGGGCTCGCCCCAGCGCGTGCTCGCCCTCCGGGTGCTCTGGGGGAACGAGAACGCCGACTCGGGGGCGCAGGTGCCCTTCTACCTCCAGGAGTTCCTGGGGGGAAGCCACACGCTGCGCGGCTACGCGAGCTTCCGCTTCCGGGGGACGGACAGCCTGCTCCTGCAGGGCGAGTACCGCTGGGAGCCCACGCCTGCGCTCGAGTTCGCGGGCTACGTGGACTCCGGCGAGGTGGCGGCGAGCAGCGCCGAGCTCCGCCTCTCCGACTTCCGCACGAGCTACGGCGTGGGGTTCCGGGTCAAGACGTGGCAGGCCGTCGTCCTGCGCATGGACCTCGCGTGGTCGGAGGAAGGCGCGCGCTTCCTCTTCCGGTTCAGCCAGGCATGGTGAATCGCCGCCGAGGGTCGAGCCGCTGGCCGGCCGCAGGCCTCCTGCTCGTCGTCCTCCTGCCCTCGTCCGCCCTCGCGCAGAAATTCCGGAGGGACGATCCGCTGCTCCGCGATCCTGACGATCGTCCGATCCCCAAACCGGCGCCGATCGAGCTCGCTACGGCCTATGACGTTATCGAGCGCACCTTCCGGCACCGGCCGAAGGGAGAGCCTCCGCCGGCGGTCAACGTCAACACTCTCGGCGAGGTCCCCGACTCCACGTGGTTCACGAATCGGATCGGCGTCCGCGAGATGTCCGTGGCGGAGATCGCCCGCGGCCCCAACACGATCGCCGGACCGGTGAAGCCCTGGAAGGTCGTGCGCGGCAAGTCCTCGGGCATCACCCCCGGCTTCATCGTGCAGGACGCGACGGGGGAGATCTACTTCCTGAAGTTCGACCCCGTGAAGTACCCGCGCCTGTCCACGTCGGCGGAGCTCCTGGGCACGAAGTTCTTCCACGCGATCGGCTACAACGTGCCGGAGACGTTCCTCGTGACGTTCCGGCGCTCGGAGGTGAGCGTGGCCCCGAGCGCACGCTTCAGCCGCGGCTCCGTGAAGCGGCCGATGAACGAACTCGACATCGACGACCTGCTCGCGAACGTCCTCCTCCGGCCCGACGGCACGTACCTGGCGGTGGCGGGACGGAAGATCCCCGGCGACGTGGTGGGGCCGCACGAGTTCCACGGGGTGCGCGGAGACGACCCCAACGACGTCTTCCCGCACGAGCACCGCCGGGACCTGCGCGGCTACCGCGTCTTCTGCGCGTGGCTCAACCACGACGACTCGCGGAGCGTGAACACGCTCGACACCTGGGTGGGGGAGGGCGGCCGCGGCCGCCTCGTGCACTACCTCCAGGACTTCTCGTCCGCTTTCGGCAGCGGCTCCGACCCGCAGCGCCACATCGTTCCCCAGGGGCTGCGCTCCGGCAACGAGTACATCATCGACGGCAAGCCCATCCTGAAGGCGCTCTTCACCCTCGGCCTCTGGGACCGGCCCTGGCGGAAGGTTTCCTACGAGGTCTACCCGGAGGTCGGCCGGATCGAGGGCACGTTCTTCTCCCCCGAGAAGTGGAAACCCGAGTACCCCAACCCCGCCTTCGAGCGGATGCGGCCGGCCGACGGCTTCTGGGCGGCGCGCATCGTCGCCCGCTTCTCGGACGAGGCGGTGCGGGCGATCGTGAGGACGGGCGAGTTCGAGGACCCGGTCGCGGAGGAGCACCTCGCGGACGTGCTCCTCCAACGCCGCGACAAGGTGGTCGCGCACTATTTCCGGATCCTGAACCCGCTGGACGGCTTCCGGCTGGAGGGCGACCGCCTCCTCTTCGACAACCTCGGCGAGAAGGCGGGGCTCGCGTCCGCCGAGGGCTACGAGTACGAATGGGCCGTCTACGACAACGCGACGGGCCGGACGACGCCGCTCGGCGAGCCCGGCCGCACGGTTTCGCCGTCGGTCCCCGTGCCGGCGGCGGACGCGGAATACGTCATGGTCCGCCTCCGCACCCCGAGTGCTTCCGTTCCCGATTGGCGGAAGGCCGTGGACGTCTACCTCCGGCTCGCCCCCTCTCGCCTTGTGGTCGGAATAGACCGCGAGGAGTAGCCGCCAGTGAACCTGGACGCGGCATCTCACGTGAGCGCGCCCAGGAGCGCGGCGACGATTGGATCGGCGAACGCGGCTCCGGCGGCGATCGCGCAGGCGAGGCTGACGAGGACGCAAACGGCCGTGCGAACCGACGCGGCCGCTCCTCCGTCCGCGACCGCCGGCATCATGAGGCGCTCGATGCGCTCCCGGAACGACGACTCGTGGTCGAGGAACGCCGTGGATGGCCGGCCGGGCCCGGCCGTGAGACGCGCGGCGCCGAGGATGGCCGCAGCGAGATCGAGCCCGTCGGCACCCGCGAGCCGAGCCTCCTCGTCCCGGGCCATCTCGAGGGCCCGGCGCCAGGCCCGTAGTCGAAGCGGGGCGGCCGGACAAGGCCATTGGAGGTCCGTCGCCAACTGAGCCAGACAAATGCGGAGCGGATCGCGATGCGAGGCGTGCGCCTGCTCGTGCATGTGGACGGCGGCGAGCGCCTTCGCGTCCAGGGCACGCCGCAACGCCGCAGACACGAGCACGACCGGCCTCACGAAGCCGACGGTTCCGGCCAGCGGCTCCTGCTCCCACGACCAGAGACAGCAGCCGGCCCGAGCGAGCGCCCGTGCCCACACGACCAGGAACGGGAAGGCAACCAGCGCCGTCGCCAACGTCAGGCGCTCGTCGGCGGGCCGCTGCTCGGCGAGGGCCCAGCCGATGAGCACGGCGCAGATCAGGGCGGGCGGCAGCAGCGGGATCCACAGCCGACTCCAGAGGAGATGCTCGAGCTGGCGAGCGCTCCGAACCGCAGGAGTGGGGCAGAGCCGCCAACCGCTCAGCATGGCCGCCGGCGACGCCATGAGCGGTCCGAGAATCGCGAGGATGAGCTCAGGGTCCACGACGCGACCTTCGCCTCCGGGCGACCTCCCTAGTGAGCTCGTCGACGAGCTCGGGGTCTATGGACTTCACGGCATCCACCAGCCGCGCCATGGCCGGCTGCGGCTCCGCGCCCAATAGCCAGGCCAGCGCTTCGCGCAGGCGCGTGCGCTCGACGACCCTCCGAGCGACCCGGGGACGGTACAGGAACGCGCGATCCTCCTTCTGGCGCGCAACGAGGCCCTTCGAGTGCAGGCGGTCGAGCACGGTCGCCGTCGTGGTGTAGGCGAGGCCCGCGGGCTCCGCCACCAGGACGTGGACCTCCCGCGCAGTGGCCCTCCCGAGCCGCCACAAGGCGGCGAGGACGGCATACTCGAGATCACCGCCGGGCAACCGGAATCCCGCCAACGACGCCCTCCCTCGACGATCGTAGTAGACGGAGGCCCGGATTCCTCCGACCAGGCGCTCGTCTCTTACAATTGTAGTACACTCCTCGCGCGCTGCGCTCGATCCTGTAGCCGGGCCCGCGCGAGCGCTTCATATCTCTCTTCCCCTGGCCTGCGCCGTTGGAACCGCCGCTCCCCCATCGGAGGTGACGACATGAGTGCTGGGTTTGCCAGACCTTCTCTCCTTACCGCATTTGTGCTGGCCGCCGGACAGGCGACGGCACAGGAGTCGGGCGGCGACGCGATCCGCACGGTCGCCATCGGGCCTCAGTTCAAGGCCGGGGGGATCCACCGGTGCCTCTGGGGCGCCGACTACCGCGACCTGTGGACGACGCCCGTGCGCCTCGAGGTCCTGGACCTCCGCGCGTACGCCGGTGGGCTCACCCCGACTCGTATCCTGGGGCACGGGCAGACGAAAGCTCTCGGCCTGAAGGGGGCCGACGGGAAGGACTACACCTTTCGCCCGGTGGTGAAGGACCCCGTGGGACTCCTGCCCGAGGAGCTGCGAGAGACGGTCGCCCGAAACGTCCTCCTCGATCAGATGGCCTCCGGACATCCGGCCGGGCACGTCATCGTGCCGGGCCTGCTCAAGCCCGCGGGCGTCCTCCACACCGAGCCGCGATTCTTCGTGATGCCGGACGATCCGGTCCTCGGCGAGTTCCAGAAGCAGTTCGGCAACGTGGTCGGCGATCTCGAGGTGTGGGGCGGAAGCAAGGGGTTCGCGGGCACCACGAAGACGATCGACGGCGAGGAGATGTGGAAGCAGCTGCGGCAGGGCCCGGATGTGCGCGTCGATTCGCGCGCCTACCTGAAGGCCCGTCTGCTGGATCAGCTCATGGGCGACTGGGATCGCCACCGCGACCAGTGGCGCTATGGTCAGGTGCCCGGCAAGGAGCGCTGGCAGCCGATCCCCGAAGACCGGGACCAGGCCTTCGCGCGCTTCGAAGGCTTCCTCCCCGCCGTGCTTCGTCCCCAGCTTCCGATGCTGGTGAAGTACGGTCCGTCCTACTCGGACCTCAAGGGTCTGACCTTCGATGGATGGGACGTGGACAAGAAGCTCCTCGCCGACCTGGAGCGGCCGGTCTGGCAGGAGGTCGCCCAGGAGCTGAAGAGCGAGATGACCGATGCGGTCCTGGAGGCCGCGGCTCGTCGCATGCCTCCCGAGTACTTCGCCAAGGACGGGGCGCGCCTCGTCGCCGGCCTCAAGGGCCGTCGTGACGCGCTCGTCGAGCAGGCGGAGCGCTTCTATCGCTTCATCAACCGGGAGGTGGACGTCTTCGCCACCGATCAGCACGAGCAGATCGAGGCTCGCCGCTTCGACAACGGCGACCTCGAGCTGACCGTGCGCGCGGGCGAGAGCGAAGCCTACTTCCACCGGCGATTCGAGGCCTCAGTGACGAAGGAAGTGCGCCTCTACCTCCACGACGGGAACGACAAGGTCGTGGTCACGGGCGGGCGGCACGGCGGGGTGCTGCTGCGCGTGATCGCGGGCAACGGGGAGGACGTCCTGGACGACTCGAAGGGTGGGGGCACGCGGTTCTCCGCATCCGGCCCGCAGGCGCGCGTGAGTGCAGGTCCGGGCACGTATTGGGACCGTCACCCCTACGCCGAGCCTCCGCACACCGGCCGCGCCGAGTGGATCCCCACTCGCGACTGGGGGCGCTTCACCGGTCCCTTGTTCCTGCTCGGCTACGGCTCCGACTTCGGGGTCCTGATCGGGGGAGCCCTCAACACGACCCGCTACGGTTTCCGGAAGGATCCCTGGGCGGAGAAGCAGAGCCTGCGAGTGCTCTACTCGACGGCGGAGAAGTCATTCCGCGGGACCTATCAGGGCCAGTTCCGCTTCGAGAACTCGCCACTCCGGATCGGGCTCTTCGGCCTCGGGTCGGGGATCGAGACCCTGCGCTTCTACGGCCAGGGCAATGAGACCACGTCCGCCGGGAACGAAGACCTCTACCGGATCGGGCAGAACCGGGCCCAGGCGGAGACCGCCCTCATCTGGTCCCTGGCTCCGAAGACCGACCTCTCCTTCGGCCTCACCGCCAAGTACAACGACACCGATCCCCGCGACAACCCTACGCTCGTCGGCCAGTCGTTCTACGGCCAGGGCCACTTCACGCAGATCGGCGCGACCAGCCGTTTCCTGTTCGACGGGACGGGCGGCCTCGCCCTGCCTCGTCGCGGGGTGCTGGTTTCCGCGAGCGGCATCTACTATCCCGCCTGGGTAGACGTCACCGACTCATTCGGCGAGATCCACGGCCAGGCCCGTGCCTACGTGGCCACGAAGGGCGAGCGCGGGCTCACGCTGAGCTTGAAGGCGGGCGGCCAGCACGTGTTCGGCACTCATCCTTTCTTCGAGTCCGCCTTCCTGGGAGGCAAGACTCCCTTCAATCCCCTCGAGCCGGGAGGCGGGAGCGCGATCCGCGGGCTACCTCCCCAGCGATATGCGGGCGACTCGAGCCTCTTCGGCAGCGCCGAGCTCTACCTGACACTGACCCGAGCCTTCATCGCGGTCCCCGGCCGGCTCGGACTCCTCGGCTTCTACGACGTCGGGCGCGTCTACCTCGACGGCGAGAGCTCCAATCAATGGCACGACGGCTACGGCGGGGGGATATTCTTCCTGACGCCGGGCCGACGTAACCTCGTCAGCTTCTCGGTGGCACGCAGCGAAGGCGAGACGAGATACTACCTCCGCGCGGGATTCGCGTTCTGATCGGGTCGTAGGCTCGGGCGCGCCAGGGAGATCGCGGACGCCCTCGTGGAGACTCGGATTC